>JAQCHG010000002.1 GCA_027619675.1 Cyanobacteriota bacterium | reverse complement strand
ACTGTCGAGATCCTCTAGGGCCACCAACTGCACTGGAATTTGGAGGGCCGCTTCTAACTCCCGCACCATCAGTTCCCCTGCTCCTAAGTCTTGCTTGGGGACGGTCACCACCACCCGAGCGCTACAGCGTAAGCGCCAGTCAATCTCGGCAAAGAATAGTTCGCGGGCTTGGTTGAGGGAGCATCCTTGGCGCAGCAGTTCATCTAAGCCCCCTTCCACCACCTCCCGCGCCTTGGGAAATTGGTCCCACAGGGCCAGCCAGGGGCGGGCACTTTCCACCGTGGACTGGGCACGGACGTAGATGCCGGAGCCAGGTTGGGCTTCCACCACCCCGGCATCCTCTAGCTGCCGATAGACCTTGCTGATGGTGTTGCGGTGCAGCCCTGTCTGCATGGCCAGTTGACGGGTGCTGGGCAACCGATAACCGGGGGGAAATTGGCGTGAGGCGATCGCAAACCACAGTTGATCGTAGAGTTGCGTAGAGGCAGGAATTTCGCTGTCGGGCTGGATGTGGAACTTGAGCACAGCCAATTCTCCAGATGGGCTTCGGCAACAAATCACCGAGATTAAGTCACTTTCCGGCATCAAGACCGGACTAGGCTCCTAAAGGGTACCTTCCCTCTAGGCTGAGGGAGCCTTTAGACGCCGTTTTAGCTCCGCAATAATTGTTAACCCCTTAGCAAAGTAGCCAAGATCAGGGGGCTGCACCTGGCTAGGGGCGATGAATCCACCCAATAGGGGCGATGACCGCCCCTATTGGATGGGTGGGAGCAGGGTGACCCTGGTAGGGTGTCGCCGTTGATTGTTCACCCGTTCTCAGACGCTGGCATCGCTCCGTTAATCATCTAGCCAACTGAGATCGTTGTGGGATGGGTTGGGAGAGTGCTGCACTGGCAGAATGGCGTCTACATTGCCATCGGGACAGGGCAGGATGTGGCTACCCATCAGGGCAACCCCCGGATGGTGGGACAGATGGGCCTGGGTCTGGGAGATCGCGGCCTGCACCGCCCCTGTGCTGCCGCGAATGATGACGCTGACTCGCCCCTGTTCAGTATTTTCCACCCGCACCACGGTGACGGCGGCAGCTTTGCCCAAGGCATCGGCGATCGCCAACGCCCCTGGAATTCCCTGGGTTTCAATTACGCCAATGGCCAAGGCCATAACCGTCGCCTCCCTTCGAGTGTGCTTGGGGGGATTGTAGCCTCCAGCCGGTCTCCCCATCTCGGCGGGATCGACGCCACATGGCCTACGGGTACCGCCTAGTGTCAATTGGCGAACGTTGCTCTCAGACGAGGGGCAGGGGGGTAACGGAGATAGAAGGGGGACGCCTCGGAAACATGATAGAAACAGGATTGGCCAGTGTACGCCATCGTCGATTAGGGTACTGGCAGAAATGCAGGGCTGAGGGACGCAAGGATGACGACGGCAGGGCCAAACACCGTAGAGACCCAAACGGTTCATTTCCACAGTGGAGATACGCTGATCCCGGGTTATGTGGCGGCTCCGACGGCTGTGGGCACCTATCCTGCCGTGGTGGTGATCCAGGAGATTTTTGGTGTTAATGGCCATATCCGCGAGGTCACGGAACGCATAGCGGCGGAGGGCTATGTGGCGATCTCCCCCCATATTTACCACCGCCAGGTGCAAAACTTTGAGGTGGGCTACAGCGAAGCGGATACGGCGTTGGGTCGCCACTATAAAGTCAACACCCAGGCCGATGAACTGTTGCAGGATATCCAAGGGGCGATCGCCTATCTGCGTCACCACCATGGCATTCAAGGGGATAAAGCAGGCTGCATGGGCTTTTGCTTTGGGGGCCATGTAGCCTATTTAGCAGCCACCCTGCCGGAGATAGGGGCAACGGCCAGCTTCTATGGGGCGGGCATTACCCAACTGATCCCTGGGGGCGGTGCGCCCACGGTCACCCGTACCCCTGAGATTGCAGGCACCCTATACGCTTTCTTTGGTACTGACGATCCCCTCATTGCCTTAGCGGAGGTGGATGAGATTGAAGCCGCCTTGATAGCTGCCCAAGTGCCCCACCGGATATTTCGCTATCAGGGGGCAACCCATGGTTTTTTCTGCGATCTCCGGGACAGTTATGATCCCGCCGCTGCTGCCGATGCTTGGGAGCAGGTCAAAACCCTCTTTACGCAAAATTTAAAGGGTCTTGATCCAACCTCAAATTCGTTAAGGTAGTATCCTACGTGGGATCGCGGGGGGGATCACCCCTCACCCCTGATCCGGAATCGGTAAATCTGCCATTGGAGATCTCCGAAGGCGGGCTTACCTTGAGTTTGGGTGTATGGATAATTCAGGAGAGGCATCTCCCTTTATCCACCGATGCCACGGTAAAAGTTGCCTTGGGGCAGGTTGTATCTACCATCCCTAGCCACCGGGTAACGGACGGTTGCTCAGCTACGTTCGGTCTACAGGTCCATTCCCTCCCCAGGTAATTTGAGTATGCCCCTACAGACCACCCAAGCCCTCAAAGGCGAAACGGCTGAGCTGTTGCAGCAATACCAGCAGCACCCTAACCCTAGACTCCGCAACCAATTGGTGCAGATGAACATCGGCCTAGTACGCCGGGAAGCCCATCGTTGGGTACACCAGTCGGGGGAAACCTATGAAGATTTGATGCAGGTGGGTAGCCTGGGGTTGATTCGCGCCATTGAACGCTTTGACCTGTCAAAGGGCTATGCCTTTAGCTCCTTTGCCATTCCCTACATCCGGGGCGAAATTCAACATTATTTGCGCGATCGCGGCACCGCCATGCGCATCCCCCGGCGTTGGCAATCCCTAGCCCACCAAGCCCATAAAGCAATCCGCGCCTTGCAGCTAGACCTGCACCGCCAGCCCACGGATGCTGAAATTGCAGTGGCCTTGGAGATTTCCATGGCGGAATGGCAGGAGGTGAAGTTAGCCACCCGTAATCGCTCTCCCCTGAGCCTAGATGCCCCAGTGCTGGACGAGGACAACACCTCCGCTTCCCTGGGGGAATTGCTGCCAGATCCTAAATACCGCAGTTTTCAACTTGCAGAAGAAGACCGCATTCGACTGCAACAGGCCCTCCACCAGTTAGAGACCCGCACCCGAGAAGTGCTGGAGTTCGTCTTTTTGCAGGATTTGACCCAAAAGGAGACCGCAGAGCGGTTGGGCATCAGTTCCGTCACCGTCTCTCGGCGGGTGAAACAGGGGCTCAAGTGTCTGCGCCTATTGATGGCATCGGGCGAAGCGGATTAACTCCATTAATCCCAAGCCCAATTCATGGGGTTTAAACCTCCGCAAAAGCGATCGCGATCCGGGAGGATGCGCTATTGTTGAGGCGATATTAAGGGAATTTCCTGATTTTGGGGTTTGCCCCTGAGTCAGGTATCTGGCTTCAAACTTTGCTCGGGGGACCCTGATCATGCGTCGTGTAACTGCATTGGCTCTCATCATTGGCCTGAGCGTCACTGCTAGCGGTTGTGGCGTTGTCAACAATGTGCTCAGTCGGTTTAGTGGTGGCGAAGAAGAGCCGCAGGACGATAGCGTCATTTTGTTGCCGGAGGAGGAACCCGGAGCCGAGGCTTTTGAAGAGCCCCTTGTTGCGGGGCTGCCCTCCGCTGCAGAGATTGCCAGTGCAGAGCTGATCTCCTCCACCAGCCCCAGCGAACGGCTGAAAGAAATTCAACGTACCCGCCTCGATCCCTTTGCGTTGGTGCCTGTGCCGCCGCCCCCGAAGGTGGTCCCCCCTCCTGCTAATGGCGGTGGCGGTGGTGGCGGTGGTACTACTCCCGTGGCCAATGGCGGTGGCGGTACAACGCCGGGTCAGAATGGGGGCGGTTCCCCCATCTCTCCCCTGCCCCAACTGCCCCAGCCCACCACAGCCCAGGGGGTGACGGTGACGGGCATTGTGGAGATTAATGGCGATCGCTACGCCATCGTCGATGCCCCAGGGGAGCCTACCAGTCGCTATGTGCGTCCCGGCGATCGCCTGTCCAATGGCCGCATTTTGGTGAAGCGCATCGACACCCGCCCCGGTAGTGAACCGGTATTGGTGCTGGAGGAAAACGGGATTGAGGTGGCGCGCCCCGTGGGGAGTGGCCCCAGTGGTAGCCCCACGGAAGAAGCCCCGACCGCAGACTTGCCGTCGTTACCCCCTGCGATCGCCTCTGCGAGCTAGCCGCCTCTTGGGAGCTTACTCTGAAAGCCTGATCACACCGCCCAGTGGAGTTGACCCTCTACTGGGCGGTGTTGTTTTTGGGATGGCAGGGGGAGTATGTGTTGCGTTTTGTTGCTGAACCCCCAAAAAAGACGGGTCTGGCAACAAAACTTAAATCCTGGTGGGTCCGTAAGTCGAGGCATCCATAGTAGGCTGATGAACGAGTTCTTTAAATCCTTAAAACTCGTCTTTCAAGAGGGCATTATTCATGGTTCAACGTGGTTCTAAAGTCCGGATCCTACGTAAAGAATCCTACTGGTACCAAGAGGTTGGGAATGTCGCCTCTGTGGACCAGAGCGGTATCCGCTATCCCGTGGTAGTGCGTTTCGACAAGGTTAACTATTCTGGCGTCAACACCAACAACTTTGCTGTCGATGAGCTAGTTGAGGTGGCTGCACCTGCCAAGAAGAAGTAAGGAATTGATTATTTCCTTGCCCTTCGATCCCAAGTTGGGACTGATGTCGGGGTTTGGCATGGCCAAGCCCCGACATTGTTTTTAGTCGTTACCCCACAAGGGTTGCTCTTGCTCCGTTACCCCCCAGGTATAGTGAAGGGGCTGTTTTGAACGTAGGTGGGGCATTCCAGGGTGCCAGAGCTTCCTGAGGTGGAAACGGTGTGCCGGGGCCTCAATCGGGCTACCCTAGGCCAGCCGATTAAGGGGGGAGAGGTGCTGCTGCCCCGCACCTTGGCCCATCCCGCGTCGATCGATGACCTATGGGCGGGGATCACAGGACGACAGTTTTGCCAGTGGCAGCGGCGGGGCAAGTATTTGCTGGCCACCCTAGAAACCCCAGAACATGCCCCTGCTGGCTGGTTGGGGGTGCATTTGCGAATGACAGGACAGTTGCTGTGGGGCATGGAGCGGGAGCCCGTGTCGCGCCATTGCCGGGTGCGATGGTTTTTGACGGGCGATCGTGAGTTACGGTTTGTCGATCAGCGCACCTTTGGCCGCATTTGGTGGATTCCCCCTGATCTCACCCCAGAGGCGATCATGACGGGCATGGCGGCTCTGGGACCGGAGCCCTTCAGCTCTGCTTTTTCGGTGGACTATCTTTACCAAGCCACCCGCCATCGCCTGCGACCGATCAAAAATGCCCTGTTGGATCAGGCCCTAGTGGCGGGGATCGGCAACATTTATGCGGATGAGTCCCTATTTCTCAGTGGCATTCACCCCACTGTGCCCAGTCGGCGGTTGGGGCGATCGCGCCTCACTAAGCTCCACCACGCCATCCAAACGGTACTAACGGAGAGCATTGAGGCCGGGGGCACCACCTTTAGCGACTTTCGGGATGTCCATGGGATTAACGGCAATTATGGCGGCATTGCGCGGGTCTATGACCGGGAAGGGCAGCCTTGTTACACCTGCCAGACACCGATTCAACGGTTGAAAATGGCGGGGCGATCGGCCCATTTCTGCCCCCGCTGTCAACGCTAAAGCTCGGGGCTTACAATACTGGTCAAGGCAAAAAAAGGCCTAAATGCGCTGTTCATTGGGATTAAAAACACTTATGGCTGGCAAGTTGAAGCGAGGCGATTTGGTACGGGCCGTGCAGGAAAAACTGGTGGATAGCCTAGAGGCTAAAGCCAGCGACAATCGGTTTTCTCCCTATCTCTTTGAGACCAAGGGGGAAATTGTCGAAACGCGGGATGAGTATGCCCTGGTTAACTTTGGCCATGTTCCCACTCCCAATATTTGGCTACGTCTAGATCAGCTAGAAAAATTTGACTAGGCTCCCGAAAACCTCGGGTTGATTGAAGGGGAAGCGCGATCGCTGGCAAGGGCGATCGCGCTTTCAATGTTCAGGGCTGCCGTGATTGACCGCCCAGGGGGATGCGCCAGCGCTGACCCTGGGTATTTTTGTGGGCCATCTTCCCCCGGCCCTGGGGGAATGGCATAGGGGTTGCCGACAGTACCGAAAGCTAAAAAGTTTCACCAGAAAACCTCCCGTCTTTTGATCCCCTGGCCAGGATAGGGGCAGCGTTAACCCACAGTTGGCAAGCCGCCGGGGAGGATGGATGACCGCAGGGGATACAATCGCCGCCCAACTCACCGTTGCGGACCTGATGTCTGAGCCGGTCCAGGTCACCCATCGGGATGACAGTGTGGCGGCGGCCATTGCCCAGATGCAGCGCCACGGGGTGCGATCGCTGATTGTGGATCGCCTCAATCACACCTTGCCCTACGGCATCGTTACCGAGCGGGATATCGTTTACCGGGTCTTTGCCCGAGGCCTGGATCCCCAGCGGGTGCGGGTGCAAGACATCATGCGTCAGCCCTGTATTGCCGTTGATCCGACTTTGAGTTTCCAGGCGGCGGCTCAACTGTTTTCGGAAACGGGCATTCAGCGGGCACCTGTGATGGACGGGGAAACGCTGCTGGGGATCTTGTCCGTCACGGACTTGGTGATGAAACTGCCCTGCCCCCCTGGCCTCGCCCCCACGGAGCGGGCAACCCATGATGCCCTGCTCACCCCGACCCAAGGCTGATCCCCTCCCTGAGCGATCGCCCTCCCTCCCCTGAGGAGAGCGCTAGCAGGGCTGACCGGAAATGCTACGGATCGCTGACAAACGTTAAAGGGTGGCGGGAGTAGTGTGCAGACTGTCCCCCCGCTCCACCTCCCCCCGCTTGCCTCGACGTTGATCACAATTCCTGAATCGCGATGCTTGGGGATCCAGGATCCCCGACTCCAAAATCCCCGAGAGAGCTGGTCCGAGTCCGTTGTTGTGCCCCTAGCGTGAATGGTTTTGCCATGGTCCTCAAACCCCCTACCCTTGATCCGGCCTATGACATTTTGCGGACTGAGCAGCAGGCCCTCAGCGCCCTGTTTGCTCCCAAAACCGTAGCCGTGGTCGGGGCCACCGATCGCCCCGGTAGCGTTGGCCGCACCCTCCTGTGGAATCTGATTAGCAATCCCTTTGGCGGCACCGTTTTTCCCGTCAATCCCAAGCGGCGCAGCGTCCTGGGCATTCGCGCCTACCCCAGCATTCGCGAGACCCCCGAGCCTGCGGATCTGGTGATTATTGCCACCCCAGCCCCCACAGTGCCCGACATTATTCAAGACTGTGTTGAGGTGGGGGTCAAAGGCGCGATTGTGCTGTCAGCGGGGTTCAAAGAAATTGGAGCGGAGGGGATCGCCCTAGAGCAGCGGATTCGGGAGCAACTTCAGCGCAGTTCTCTGCGGCTGATTGGTCCTAACTGCCTGGGGGTGATGAACCCCCTAACGGGGCTCAATGCTACCTTTGCCAGCACCATGGCCCGCCCCGGTAATGTGGGTTTCATCAGCCAGAGCGGTGCCCTCTGCACCGCCGTGCTGGACTGGAGCTTGCAGGAAAATGTGGGCTTCAGCGCCTTTGTGTCTATGGGATCCATGCTGGATGTGGACTGGGGCGACCTGATCTACTACCTGGGGGATGATCCCCGCACCCACAGCATCGTGATTTATATGGAGTCGATCGGCAATGCGCGATCGTTCCTGTCGGCGGCGCGGGAAGTGGCCCTGACCAAGCCCATCATTGTGATCAAGGCGGGGCGCACGGCGGCGGCGGCCCAGGCGGCGGCCTCCCATACGGGATCCCTGGCGGGTAGCGATGCGGTGCTAGATGCCGCCTTCCGTCGCTGCGGGGTGTTGCGGGTGGATCGTATTTCAGAGCTATTTGACCTTGCGGAGGTGCTGGCGAAGCAGCAACAGCGACCCCAGGGTCCTCGCCTCACCATCATCACCAACGCCGGGGGACCGGGGGTGTTGGCCACCGATGCCCTGATTGCCACAGGGGGAGAGTTGGCCCCGATCGCGAACGAAACCATCACCCAGTTAGATGCCTTTTTGCCCACCCACTGGAGCCATGGCAACCCCATTGACATCCTGGGGGATGCGGATCCCGATCGCTATACCCAAACCCTAGAGGTGGCGGTGCAGGACCCCAACAGCGATGGTTTGTTGGTGGTGTTGACCCCCCAGGCCATGACCGATCCTACGGAAACGGCGGAGAAGCTGAAGCAGTACGCCCAAAATGCCGCCAAGCCCGTCCTCGCTAGTTGGATGGGGGGGGCGGAGGTCACCAATGGGGAGACGATTTTGAACCGGGCCAGCATTGCCACCTACCGCTACCCAGATGCGGCGGCGCGGCTGTTTAACTTCATGTGGAAGTACAGCTACAACCTCAAGGGCATTTATGAAACCCCGTCCCTGCTGCCGGAGTCGGAGTTTGGCACCACCGATCGCTCCCTGGTCACCCAGTTGCTCGACCAGGCCCGCCAAGAGGGGCGCACCATTCTGACGGAACTGGAGTCGAAGCAAATCCTTAAGGCCTACGGCATCCCCACGGTGGAGTCGGTGACGGCCACTTCGCCGGAGGCGGCGATCTCCTGTGCCGAGGCGGTGGGCTACCCGGTGGTGGTGAAGCTGGTGTCTAAAACCATTACCCACAAAACCGATGTGGGGGGGGTGCGGCTGAACATTGCCACAGCGGAGGGGGTCCGGGTTGCCTATGAAGCCATTGCGGCAGCGGTGGCGGAAAAGGCGGGGCCAGAGCATTTTCAAGGGGTGACGGTGCAGCCGATGATCGATCGCGATCGCGGCTACGAACTGATCGTCGGTAGCAGTGTGGATGCCCAGTTTGGCCCAGTGATTTTGTTTGGCAGTGGGGGGCAACTGGTGGAGGTGTTTCAGGATCGGGCGATCGCCCTGCCCCCCCTCAACACCACCCTGGCCCGCCGTCTGATGGAACAAACTCGCATCTACAAGGCCCTGCAAGGGGTGCGGGGCCGCCAAGCCACGGATATTGAAGGGCTGGAAATGCTGCTGGTGCGGTTTAGCCAGCTGGTGCTAGAACAGCCCTGGATCAAGGAACTCGACATTAATCCCCTGCTGGTCTCAGAGGCCAGCAGCCCCCATCCCCTGCTGGCCCTGGATGCCCGCATTGCCCTGCATCCACCAGACACAGACCTGGCCACCGTCCCCAAACCCGCCATCCGTCCCTACCCCAGCCAGTATGTCAAACCCTGGAAACTCAAGGACGGCACCCCCGTGACGCTGCGCCCCATCCGCCCTGAGGATGAGCCGCTGTTGGTGAAGTTCCACCGCACCCTATCGGAGGAGAGCGTTTACTTCCGCTATTTCCACCTGATGACCCTGAGCCATCGCATTGCCCACGAACGACTCACCCGCATTTGCTTCATTGACTACGATCGCGAGATGGCCCTTGTCGTCGATCGCAAGGACCCCGCCACGGGCGAGCATGAGGTGCTGGCGGCGGGCCGACTGAGCAAGTCCCACGGAGCAAATGAAGGGGAATTTGCCATGCTGGTGAGCGACGCTTACCAAAAGCAGGGCATCGGCACGACGCTGCTGGAGCAGTTGGTGCAGATTGGCCGCGACGAAGGGCTAGAGCGAATCACGGCGGAAGTGCTGCACGAAAACCGCGCCATGCAGCGGGTCTGCGAAAAGGTGGGCTTTACCCTCAGCCGCACTCCAGAATTCGTCAAGGCAGAGCTACCGTTGATTTAGCAATGGGCGGGGCTGAATGCTGCTGGGGTCTACAAGGGCGGTTAGCGGTCTACCGTGGACACTTGGGTTAACCCAATGAAGAGGCCGGTGCCATAGGCGAAGAGTAAACCTGGAAAGGCATCTTCGACCCATGGCCAGTGGGGGGCAGTGCTGGCACCCGTTCTGGGAATATCGCTGACCAAAATTTGGAGATTTGAATAGCAGCGATCGCCTTGCTTGACGTTATAGCAGTTACCAGGAGAAGCCAGGAGTGTAGCGATTTGCAACCCTAAAACCACGCCCCAAATCCACCATTTCACCCGCGCCCTTCTGGTGCGATATCGCCAAATAAAATACCAAGCCCCCAGCAGAACCACACCATAAAGGGGCAACAGAAAAAAGATATAAAAAATTCCTGAAAGTACGGTGTTGGACACCCCAAAGAAGATCACTAAGCTAAGGCAAAGATAGCCTGAGAACAGACAACCAAGCTTGATGAGCGACATAACACCACCGTTGGCACCTCCTAAATAGGAGAGCCTGATTTTGCGCCATTAACGATATCCTGAACGGTTATGCCTACACCTCCTCGCAGGACAAATGCGCAATTAGTCAGTAAGCCATGCTGGTCATTCGTCTCATCGACCCCCTGTTAAACCTGTCGATGGTAGAGAGCCAACGGGATGAAAAATTCTAAACGTTACGGCTCTCTTGGGGATATGCTTGAAACTGTATTTAGTGATACATTTTGCATCTCGTTTTTCTCCAGGCCTTGCGCCACCTGGACTTCAAGGTCTAGTCGCTTTCGCTGCCAACGTGATTCTAGGAGAGTCGGTAATCTCACCAATCATAAATCTCTGGGATTTGGGGGCATTTCAAATCTGTCCAAATTCCACTTTGGTCGCTCGGTGGCATCCGCACCAGCCCTTCTGCATTAATCTGCTTATTGGCAGCCCCTGGTCCCGCTTCTGCCACAGGAAGAATCTGCTGAACGGAGCGACATTTTTCCCACTGTTCACTATTAATACCCACAGGTGGAGATCGATCAACCGACGCTGTGATAGGCATGGCTGTTTGTGTAGGGGTTGGCTCTGGGGTGGATGTTACCGTTCCTGAAGGGGATCCAGAATGCAAGTAGAGAACTAGTCCAATGCAGAGAACAAATAAACCGACTGGAATTGTCCATTTTTTTTGCTCAGACGACACCTCAATGATTCCACCGATTTTGGTTACGAACCCCAATACTAAAATAAAGAGACCTACAACAATTAATATGGTCGGTATTGGCGTATTTTGAATCGCCTGTAGAAAGTCACCCATAATATATAGAACTCCATTGCAGGACACTGACTGTTGAGTTTAGACAAGACCTGCCAATACTGACAGGTTCATTTAAGGGAACTAGCTCTAAGTGCTCTGTTGGTTGTTAGTCAAAACCGATTTTCCTGGGAGATTACTTGCCTAGAATGTGGCAAGGAAAATGATGGATTTCAGTTATAAAAGTAACTCAGGTTCTCTATTTTTCCCAGCCTGGTAGTACTCATATGAGAAATCAAACTAATTGAAAATTACGGCTTTACTCATACCTTGCCAGTTGTGGCTGTGTGAATGTACTAAAGTATAAAAGCATTTGACGCTGACGGGTGAGAAGGTTGCTGCACACTATATTTAAGGATGTCAGCCCCCCCTAGCCGACGGGGAGCCACGCCCGTTGTTGCCACAGCATCAGTAAGCCGCTGACGGCAATCAGGGTGAATACCATTTGGCGAAATTGTTCACTGCTCATGCGGGCTAACACCTGTTTGCCCAGCCAGTTAGCAGGCATAGCGGCGACACCAATCACTAAGCCATAGCCCAGGTAAGACGAGTCAAGGACCCCGAGGGTGAGATAGCTGGCAATTTTAACCAAATGCAGAAACGCTTTATTTGCGGACTTGGTGGCCACCATGGCTTCCTTTTCTAGGCCGTACCCCAAATAGAGGGGGTTCATGATAGGTCCGGTGCTGCCCACGAGCCCCGACCCAACACCATTGAGAAAAGCGGCGGGTAAAAAATGCCATGCCCGCACCGTCAGCGACCAAGAACGCCGTTTTAACCAACGGCTGAGGCCATAGTTGGCCACCATCAACAGTAGGGCCAGCCCTAAAAAGATTTGCAGCCACTCTAGATGGAGATTCGCGAAGGCATAGGCCCCTAGCAAGGCCCCCGCGATCGCCCCTGGTACGTACCAAGCGGTGACAACCCAATCAATCTCGCGCCAAAAAAACAGACTGCGCTGGCTGTTGCCCACCAGCAATCCGGTTGTGATCACCGGGGCCACCGCTTGGGATCCCAGCAGCACCGTAATCACCGGAATCAGCACCAATGGACTGCCGCCCCCGGCCAACATGCTCAGGAACCAAGCCACAAAACTGACACTGCCCAGAATAAGAACTGCCATGGTGCCGCCTCGCGGGGAATGGGGGACCACTGGGGGGAGCTGGGGACGGGTACTCAGCGCCAGTGGGCGATCGCCCCAGTTCGTCACATAACTTCATCTAGTGTAGAAGGTTTGGTCGCCCTGTTTTTTCAGAAAACTGCGGGTAGGGAAGGGGCAAATAGTTGTCTGCGCTATCCCATCAGTGGTCTCATTGCGGGTATACCAATCACTGATCCCCTCTGGACAAACCCATGGCCACCCTTGCGGCACAACCCTACGACTATTCGCTACCCACCGATGGCAGCGCTGCGTTGATCATCATCGATATGCAGCGCGACTTTTTAGAACCTGGAGGGTTTGGCGAAGCCTTGGGCAATGATGTCACCCGCCTCCAGGCCATCGTTCCCACCATTCAAAAACTGCAACAGGCCTTTCGCGATCGCGGCTGGCTGATTGTTCAAACCGTCGAAGGTCACCAATCAGACCTGTCGGACTGTCCGCCGTCGAAGCGGGAGCGGGGGCAGAGCAGCCTCAAAATTGGCGATCCTGGCCCCATGGGACGTATTTTGGTGCTGGGGGAACCGGGCAACGGCATTGTGCCCGCTCTGGCCCCCAAGCCCGATGAGATTGTCATCGGCAAACCCGGTAAAGGAGCCTTTTATGCCACCCCCTTGCAGGACATTCTGCAAGCCCACGGTATCACCCACCTCATTTTTACCGGGGTGACGACAGAAGTCTGTGTCCAGACCACCATGCGGGAAGCCAACGATCGCGGCTATGAATGCCTGTTGGTGGAAGACGGCACTGATAGCTATTTCCCCGCCTTCAAGGCGTCCACTCTAGAGATGGTGCGCGCTCAAGGGGGCATTGTGGGCTGGACCGCCACCGCTGAGCAAGTGTTAGCCGCGATCTCATAGCCCGCAAGCTGCCCCCCGCCCTACTCGCGTTTTCTGGCAGGGGGCGGCTCAGCGGTGGGGATGAACTGCTCTAGGCGACTTTTTCCCAGGAGCGGCAACAGTTCCGGTACCGGGTCATAGCCGCCGGGATGTAAAGGATGACAGCGACTAATGCGGCGGATGGCCAACCACGTTCCTCGCATGGCCCCAAACCGCTCCAGCGCCGTCAGGGCATAGTTAGAACAACTGGGCTGGAATCGGCAGGTCGGGGGCAACAGGGGAGACACCAGCCCTTGGTAGGCCCGCACCAGCAACATCAACACAGCCTTCATGTCCCGATTCCCCGTCAGTGGTTGGGGGTGAACAAAACATGCGGTCGGGCCGCTCAAGACTGAAGCAGCCCGCAAGAAATTTTGTTTACCCCATGGTCTGGGCTGATCCTAGCCTGTTGTTGCCTAGGTGCAGTCCCTCACCATGCAGCCCGTTAACCATACGGCCTTGCCACCATGCAGCCCTGCCCTCGCCATGGCCTCAAGTTCAGAGTTGGACATGGTAGCTAGCGAATGCCCATAGATGTTCATAGATGCCCATGGCTGCCCAAGCATACGGGGGTGAATGGATGACTGTCCCTTCCCTTCACCGATCCCGTCCTGGGATCAGTGAAGGGGATTTGAAGGGCGGCGGCTTTCCATAAAGACTTTTGCAAGTCAGCGGGGTTCAGCCCTGTCCTCTGCCCTGCCGACCCAGCCCCGTTGCTATATTGGCGATCGGGGACTGACCCGAAGGATTCCACAGGGAATGCCGTGCTGTTGATCTGGGTCAACCCTAGCCCCCTGGTGCCCCCCATAAACGCTGTGGGCACCCTGGCTATAGCGCCAGCTACCGCAGTCATTGCCGTAGACACGTCACCCATTCGGACCCTGGAGGACATCGCCGCCGTGCCCAAGACAGAAGAATTGATCCAAGCCCCGGCCACTCTGCCCGTGCCCGCCACCGCCCCCAAAGGCGTTGCCGCGACTGAGCTGCGGCCTTGGGGATCCTTCACTGTGTTAGAGGAAGGCAGTCGGTACAAAATTAAACGCATTGAGGTGAAGCCAGGCCATCGCCTCAGTCTGCAAATGCACCACCACCGCAGCGAGCACTGGATTGTGGTATCCGGTACGGCTCGGGTCACCTGTGGGGATAAGGAAATTTTGCTGACCGCTAACCAATCCACCTACGTGCCCCCCTGCACCTCCCATCGGTTAGAAAACTCTGGGGTGATTCCCCTGATTCTGATCGAAGTGCAAAACGGTGAGTATTTAGGGGAAGACGACATCGTGCGCTTCCAGGATGACTACGCCCGCGCCAACCAAAAGTAGACCTGAGTCACCCCCAGCGTAAATTTGCTTGCCCTTTGCCCCTGACCTCATTAGTCAGGGGCTTTTTAGTGACTACATTTTTATCAATGTTGTTAATCAACGCAACATTGAGACACATCTCTTTTGAAGGGTTAAGGGTTTTCTCCCCTAAGAATTAAAGAGCGCAACAATTTCTGATTAGGCAAGGACCTCTTCGTTAAGTTGAGATCAACGGAATTTATTCACCCCAGCCAAAACAGAGGGGCAGAGTAGATACCGTCGCATTCATCCCCTTGATTTCATATTTGGAGAGCACCTATGACTGCTCGCACGTTAGCGGTTAATGCCAGTCGCGATCGCCAGATTCGCTGGCTGCCTTGGATTTTGGCCATTGTGGCCTTTTGGCTCAGCGCCAGCCTGGTGCTGGACCTGTTGGTGATGCCCGTGATGTACACCGCTGGCATGATGACGGAGCCCAGTTTCGCCACCGTTGGCTACAGCCTGTTTGAAGCCTTTAACCATGTAGAACTGGTGTGTGCAGCCCTGATTTTGACTGGGCTTCTCACCTTGCGGTGCCCCTTACCCGCCTTTAGCACCGTCATTAGCGGTAGCCGTTGCCGTTGGGCGGTGGGTACGGGGGCTACGTTGCTGGCGGTGGTGTTGATCTACACCTATGGCCTCACCCCCGAGATGGGAGCCTTGGGGATTTCCTTGGATGCGTTTGCACCCCAGGCCCCCGCCCCCGCCGCCATGGCCTGGATGCATGGCACCTACTGGGGTCTAGAACTGGTGAAGCTGCTGGGCTTGGGGCTGCTGGCACGACTCTGCTATCAAGATCTCCAGTCTGCCTCCTAGTGACTGCTATCCATATACTGATACTGAATACTGACTGGGTTGTGATGGGCTTGATCCCCACCGAGGACCCGTGTCTGCACCGGGCCTCAACCCGGTAGGTGCAGGCGGCAAAGCAATAGCCGATGACATGAATCCCCCCGTGCTTAGGTGCGGGGGGATTC
>JAQCHG010000608.1 GCA_027619675.1 Cyanobacteriota bacterium | reverse complement strand
CCGATTTCTAAATTGGTGCGAAAGCGGCGGCGGGCCTCCGCCAAGTCCATCTCAAACCAGGTGGCCACCGTTTCCAGCGTGGCGGTGCTGATCACCGTGGGACCTGGGGAAGCGATGTCGTCGGGGAAGCCCAGGTCACCGTTGTGAATCACCCGCACCGATCGCCCCAGGACTCGGCTGAGCCAAGCGGCGAGGGGGGTATCCGTCGAACTGGGGGCGGGCGCGCCCCAAGGCAGTTCAAAGGGGTGGGGTACGGGCTCCGCCGTTGTCCACAGACTCACATGGCGCAGATCATCCCCATAGCGCGATCGCACCTGATGGATCCGCGCCTCCCGCTTGCCGTTGACAAACCGCCCCGCCCCATCCACTAGGGCAAAGGCGCGATCGCCCCCCAGGGCTCCACTGGGCAAAACGGTGGCTTGGGTCACCGTTAAACCGTCCAGGGACTTGACCGGATAGAGATCGATGCGGGCGAGGTGGGGGGCCATGGGGAGAACCAAAAAAGTGAGAGCCTTGTAACGGAACGTAAACAGACAGACCTTAGAACTGGGGGGCGATCGGCCTGAACTCGTTACGCAGACTACCGATTCCTTTTCTGAGAAGTCCGAAGTCTGTACACTATCAAGTGGTTAGCAGTATTTCACCCCCGTCTTCATAAGAACATGTCTGTAGTTAGCCAAGTTATTCTCAATGCCGACGATGAGCTACGCTACCCCACCATTGGCGAGCTCCAGAGCATACAAACCTTTTTGCGCACGGGTGAGCAGCGGTTAGCGATTGCCCAAACCCTCTCTGAAAATGAAAAGAAAATTGTGGATCGCGCCAGCAGCGAACTGTGGCGACGGCGGCCTGACTTTATTGCGCCCGGTGGTAATGCCTTTGGCCAAAAACAGCGTGCCCTCTGCCTGCGGGACTACGGTTGGTATCTGCGCCTCGTGACCTACGGCCTGATTGCAGGCGATAAGCAGCCCATTGAAAGCATCGGCCTGATTGGGGTGCGGGAAATGTACAACGCGCTGAACGTGCCCGTCCCTGGCATGGTGGAAGCCATCCGCTGCCTGAAGGAAGCGTCCCTGGGACTGCTGTCCGATGAAGATACCCAAGTCGCTGCCCCCTACTTTGACTACATCATCCAGGCCATGTCCTAGGGGCTAACCCCTGGGGTTTCTGAACGCCTGTACTGGCTAAAACCGACAGTCCAGACCACAATGGGGAGCGGGCAACCGCTCCCTTTTGTTTTGGCCCTCTGAGGGAACCCCCTATGGACTTTCTGGCGCGATCGCAGCAACATCGCCGCTTAGGCAAAGTGGTGAAGTCCAACTCCCACTGCGACTATGTGGTGCAGGTGGATGACAGCCATGACGTTACCCATCCCCCCGCCGCTGAGGACTACGGTTTTGGGCAATTTGTCGCCCTAGAGGATGGCGATCGCCACTGGGCCGTGGGTTTGGTGTACAACTCCCAACTGGTCAACCCCCTCTTTCTCAATAATGGTCCCCGCCTCTCCAGTGAGCCGGACCCCTTGTTTACCCCCGACCTGATCAGTGAAACCCGCACCCTACTGGGGGTGGTTCTCGTCGGCACCCTAGAGACATCCACCACCGGACAGGCCTACGGAAACCACGGTATCCCTCGGATCGTCGTCCCAGTAAATACCGCCGTCCATAGCCTGAGCCCAGAGGCGGTCTACCATTTCCACTGCACTGCGACGGGGCAACCCCAATTTTGCTATTACAGCCATCTGCTGCGATCGGGGGGCCTCTTTGCCGCCCAGTTAACTCAACAGGTGCTGATGGAACTAATCGACAGCCACCGTTTTAGTGATGTGGATCAGCGGGCTTTGACGGTGCTTTGTAAAGAACTGTCCTGGAAAAACACCATGGGTGCAATGAGGTAACCCCAGCCGCGCACTAATCAACAATATTTGTTTGGATTGCCAATAAAAAACCGACAGGACTCCCGTGTGCCTGTCGGTCGGTGTGTGTTCCCTGTAGATGACTCGGCTAGAGTTGAGTCGATTTCAGTATGTCGATCTTTCTGGGGGCACCCTACGATCCCAGTCACTCAGTAAGGTGACGCTGATCACAAAACCTATCCGCATTTCTATGGAGGCCCCTTGGGCTTTCCTTAGAACGGTAAAATTCAGAGGGTTTTCAGGAGACAGACTATGGCCGCGCCCTTCTCCCCTGCTGAGATT
Organism: Cyanobacteriota bacterium; assembly: GCA_027619675.1. Taxonomy (GTDB): domain Bacteria; phylum Cyanobacteriota; class Cyanobacteriia; order Phormidesmidales; family Phormidesmidaceae; genus PCC-6406. The sequence continues at coordinate 304 of JAQCHG010000608.1, read as the reverse complement.
GCCGCCGAAGGTATCAAGCCTAACGAATACGACGAGATTGTGCGCCGTCTGGGTCGCCATCCCAACCGGGCAGAACTGGGCATGTTTGGGGTGATGTGGTCCGAGCACTGTTGTTATAAAAACTCCCGTCCCCTACTGAAGCAGTTCCCCACTACGGGCGATCGCGTCCTGGTGGGTCCGGGGGAAAATGCCGGGGTGGTGGACCTCGGGGACGGGCTGCGGCTGGCCTTCAAAATCGAGTCCCACAACCATCCCTCAGCGGTGGAGCCCTTCCAGGGGGCTGCTACGGGTGGTGGCGGCATCC
>JAQCHG010000607.1 GCA_027619675.1 Cyanobacteriota bacterium | reverse complement strand
GGCCCCCGCCTAAAGAAGGCGATACCATAGGCAAAACCGTGACGTTCTGGCATGACCCCGACCCCGTCAAATCCCCCCAAGCGATCGCCCGTTGAAATCTGGCAGTTGGCCCAGACCGCCCTTACGGGGGAAACCAGCCTCTACATCATCAAGCGGGTATTTCAAGCCCTGCTGACCCTGCTGCTGGCCTCCGCCTTTAGCTTTTTTGTGATTCAGCTCTCCCCAGGGGACTTTTTGGATCTGTATCGCCAAAATCCCCAAATTTCCCCCGAAACCATCCAGCAACTAGAGCAGCAGTTTGGCCTCGATCAGCCGATTTTTGTGCAGTATCTCCGCTGGCTAGAGCAGGTGGCGCTGCACTTTAACTTTGGTGAAAGCTTTGCCTACCAGCGCCCCGTGTCGGAGGTGCTGGCGGAGCGCATCCCCAACACCCTACTGTTGTCCTTCAGCTCCATTGTGGTGACCTGGGCGATCGCCATTCCCCTGGGCATCGTCGGGGCGGTGCGTCAAAACCAGTTGTTAGACCGGGCCCTGCGGGTCCTGAGCTACATCGGCCAGGGGATTCCCACCATCATCACTGGGTTACTGCTGTTGTTCTTTGCCCAGAGCACTGCGCCCCTGTTTCCAGTGGGGGGCCGCACCAGCATTAACCACGACGATTTAAATTGGTTTGGCCAAATGCTGGATATTGGCTGGCATTTGGTCTTGCCCACCCTGGCCCTCAGCATCACCAGCTACGCCGGGCTCCAGCGCATCATGCGGGGGCAACTGCTGGATGTGCTGCGCCAAGACTACATCCAAACCGCTCGTGCCAAGGGCCTGCCGGAAAATCGCGTCATCTATGTCCACGCCCTGCGCAACGCCATCAACCCCATGATCACCCTGCTGGGGTTCGAGTTTGCCAGCCTGCTGGGGGGAGCCTTCATTACGGAAAACTACTTCAACTGGCCGGGGTTAGGGCGACTGATCCTCCAGGCCGTGCAGGCCCAGGACTTGTATTTGGTCATGGCCAGTCTGATGATGGGGGCCACCATGTTGATCATGGGCAATCTCCTGGCGGACATTGCCCTCACCCTGGCGGATCCCCGCATCAAGCTGTCGGATATGAACTAACGGCCCGTCGCCATGTATACCCAGGTTTTTTACTTGCTGCGATCGAAGCAGGACGGTCGCCATCTGGCGGCCCGTCAGGGGGAAGGGGAAGAGACCAAAACGTTTTTGCTGCTCTTTGCGGCTGACCATGAGGCCCTCACCTACCTCAGCACCCACGCCCCAGAAACCCGAGATCGCTTCACGGTGGAATCGGTTACCCTCCCGCAAGTGGGGGGGCTGATCCAGCGCTGGGGCTTTGCTGGCATGGCCATGGTGCGGGATCCCCTGGAACCCAAGGTGGATTTTGTCGGCACACGGACGCGGTGAGCCCCGCCCCCTAGTCCAGCGCGGCGTAAGTTTGCCAACCGTTTCCTTGGGCGGGGGAGCGAGGGAGCATGGGAGATAGGGAGTCAGAAGGTAGAGTTATTCGCGCCAAGCTCAACTAGCCATCAGGGGATAATTTTTGTAGCAACCGTTAAGAATCAGTAGACAGATGTACCAGTTGCGAGTACGCTTGTTCTGATAAGTGTATTTGGGGACGCACTGCGATGGAAGCCCTCACCGAAGCCCAGCAAGAACTTTACGACTGGTTGGTGGACTACATTCGGGAACATCAACATTCGCCCTCCATCCGCCAAATGATGCGGGCCATGGGGCTAAAGTCTCCGGCCCCGATCCAGAGCCGTCTCGATCATTTGCGCAAAAAGGGCTACATCGACTGGAGCGAGGGCCAAGCCCGCACCATTCGCATTCTTCAAGAAACCAGCGGCATTCCCATCTACGGCACCATCGCGGCGGGCTACGTCAACGATGTGTTCACCGACGATGTGCAGCGGCTAAACCTGGCGGGGTTACCCCTAAAAACCGGGGACTATGCCCTGCAGGTGACGGGGGACAGCATGGTGGGGGCGATGATCCAAGACGGGGACATCGTCATCATGCGCCCGGTCAAAGACCCCCAATCCATCCGGGAAGGCACCATCGTGGCGGCACGGGTGGAGGATGGCACCACCCTGAAGCATTTCCATCGCAGCGGCAATCACGTCAAGCTCACCCCAGCCAACCCCAACTATCCCATCCAAGAGTTTCCTGCGGCCCAGGTGGACATTCAGGGGAAATTGGTGGCAGTCTGGCGCGGCTTTTTTGACAGCTAGGGGCTGTCATCAGTTTGCGAATCACTACACCGACCCGACCCTGGGGCTGGCAGGGTAATACACTAATCCTGTTGTGGAGCGCCTGTGACGATGGTCCCCCATGGAGGGATGTCGGCGGCCAAGGGTTGAGGTGAATGAAGTTTCGGACGTTCATCACGGGGTTGGCGGTGATCGCGGGCACCTTGCTGCTGGTGGGAGCCTTAGCCTTTTGGCAATTGACGGCCAATAGTCCCACCGCCCTATTGACCCGTGGCGGGCAAC
>JAQCHG010000606.1 GCA_027619675.1 Cyanobacteriota bacterium | reverse complement strand
ATCACCACCCAACCCCAGTGGTTTGCCGCCTATCAATACGAAATTCCAGTGCTGTGCCGACGGGTGGTGACCGCCAACGGGGTGCAGGAGGAAGCGCTGCCCCGCCTGTCTCCCCGTGCCCCCGTGGCCCAGGTGGAGCGATTGATACAGAAATATCTAGACCGGGATACGGCAGAATAGGCCAATCCCCCGAAATATGAGGAATTGCTGACATGAAACTGCGGGAGTTGTTGGCTCGGTTGCCCCATACCCTAACCGCCGCCGAGGACACCTTGGCCATGGATCATCCGGCCCTGGGGCAGGTGGTGACGGGGATTTGCACCAACTCCCATGCCTGTCAGCAAGGGGATTTGTTTGTGGGTATGCCGGGGACCCGTGTGGATGGAGGGGAATTTTGGCCCAGCGCCGTGGAGGCGGGGGCGATCGCGGCCTTGGTGTCCGCCGCCGCCTTTCAGGCCAAGCGCCCCTCGGGGGAACATCCGTCAGCCCTGGTGGTGCCCATGACCGACATGGCGATCGCCTGTGCCGAAGCCGCCGCCATTTTCTACCGCCATCCCGCCCGGCAACTCAAATTGGTGGGGGTGACGGGCACCAACGGCAAAACCACCACCACCCATTTAGTCGAGGCCCTACTCCAAGGCAGCCAAACCACCGCCCTGCTGGGCACCCTCTACAGCCGTTGGCCGGGGCACCAGACCACCGCCCTGCACACCACCCCGTTTGCGGTGGATCTGCAACGGGATCTGGCGGCGGCCCAAGGGGCGGGCTGCACGGCGGCGGTGATGGAGGTGAGTTCCCACGCCTTAGCCCAGCGGCGCACCTGGGGTTGCCCCTTTGAGGTGGCGGTGTTCACCAACCTCACCCAAGACCACCTGGACTATCACCAGGATATGGAGGACTACTTCGCCGCGAAGGCCCTATTGTTTGGGCCGGAATACCTGGTGGGTCGAGCCATTGTTAACCAGGATGACCGCTACGGGCGGCGGCTATTGGCTCATGTGTCGAGCGATCGCGCTTGGAGCTACAGCGTTGAGGACTCCAGCGCCGATTTACACACCCAAGACCTCACCTACGGCGCGGTGGGGGTGCAGGGCACCCTCGTCACCCCCCTAGGATCAACCCCCTTTAACCTGCCCTTGGTGGGCCAGTTCAACCTGGCCAATATGCTGGCGGCGGTGGGGGCGGCCCTGCATTTAGGCACCCCCCTGGAGGCTATCGCCGATCGCCTCAGCCACTTTGGCGGCGTACCGGGGCGTATGGAGCAGGTCGTCACCTCAGCGGATCAGGCGGTGAGCGTGATTGTGGACTACGCCCATACCCCCGACAGCCTAAAAAATGCCCTGACGGCAGCCCGTCCCTTTGTCCAGGGCAAGCTGATTTGCGTGTTTGGCTGCGGCGGCGATCGCGATCGCACCAAGCGCCCCCAGATGGGCCGCATCGCCTACGATCTGGCGGATCACGTCATCGTCACCTCCGACAACCCCCGCACCGAGGACCCCGCGCAAATTTTGGCGGATGTGGTGGCGGGCATCCCCGCCTCCCTGGGGACAGACCAGGTGGTGGGTGATCGGGCCACCGCCATCCACCAGGCCATCCACCAGGCCCAACCTGGCGACTGCGTGCTGATTGCGGGCAAGGGCCACGAAGACTACCAAATCCTCGGCACTGAAAAAATTCACTTTGACGATCGCGAACAGGCCCGCGCCGCCCTGACCAGCCGATAACCAACCCAGGCAATCGCTGAGAAAGAAATGACCTGCTCAGACTGTTGGGTCTCGTACCTCGACGCCAAGCTACGGCGGTCTATTCATTCCGAAAAATCCCCCTAAACCCTTATTCTCGGGTTATTCTCGGGGCCTCAATATCCCCCCAAAAGCCCCTGGCGCTTTGCCGTCCGTTCTGCCCAGACAAACAGCGCCAAGCCCAACGCCAGATACCCCAAACCATTGGCTAGGGCCAGCCCCCACAGGCCCCAGTTGAGGCCGATATCCCGCGCCATCACATCCCGCAGCAGCCCAGTGCTGGGCAGCATGGGCAGCAGGTAGCGCAACCAACTGAGGGCACCCTGCCATTCCTCCACCGGGGCCGCGAGGAGGAACAGCAGCAAAAATTGAAACACCCCCAACACCTGCTGCACCCGTTTAAACACCAAGGCGCAGGCCCCCATGGCAAAGGCCAATCCGTAGCCAGCGGTGAGCAGACTAATCAGGGGAAAAATCAGGGTGGGGGGAAAGGACAGTTGACTGCCCGTGATCGCCATCAGGATCACCACAATCACGACGATCAGGGTGAGGCGAAGGGCTAAGCTGGCCACCGCGCGGGCCAAAAACACCCGTGGAGCCCCAAAGGGGGAGAGAAAGACCTGCTCTAGGGTGCCGGTCTGGGCCTCTGACTGGAGGCCGATGGCAATGTCGTTGATGATGTACAGCACCAGGGTCCACAGCACATAGCCCACCACCACCGCATCCAGGCGATCGCCCACATTAAACCCCGGCCCAGTGATGTAGCGGGC
>JAQCHG010000605.1 GCA_027619675.1 Cyanobacteriota bacterium | reverse complement strand
GCTGGCGGCTTTGGAGGCGGTGAATATTCCCGGCGATCGCTGGGGGCAATATCCCCACGAATTTAGCGGTGGAATGCGGCAGCGGGTGGCGATCGCCCTGGCGCTGCTACTCAACCCCAAGCTGATCGTGGCGGATGAACCTACCACCAGCCTAGATGTCACCGTCTCCGCCCAGATCTTGCGGGAACTCACCCGCCTTTGCCGAGAACGGCACATGGGGCTGATTCTGATCTCCCACGACCTGTCCCTGGTGGCGGAATATTGCGACCAGGTGGCGGTGATGTATGAAGGTAACCTGGTGGAGCAGGGGAGCGCCCAGCAGGTGCTCATGCACCCCGAACATTCCTATACCCAGTCCCTACTCCAGGCGGCGGTGGATCTTCAGCAGGCGGCCATGCGCACGGGGGATACCCAAACCCCCCAGCCCCTGCTGCGGATCCAGGACCTGCAACAGCATTACACCCTCAACCCCAACCCCCTGGCCCGCTGGCTGGGGCGTCAAGCCCCCGGTGTGATCAAGGCGGTGGACGGTATCAACTTGGATCTCTATCCCGGCGAAATCCTCGGCTTGGTGGGGGAATCGGGCTGTGGCAAGAGCACCCTCTCCCGCACGGTGCTGCGGTTAATTGACCCCACCGCTGGCCGCATTGAGTTCCAGGGGCAAGACATCACCGCCCTCTCCCCCCAGGCCATGCGCCAGCGGCGGCGGGACATGCAGATGGTGTTTCAAGATCCCCACGCCTGCCTCAACCCCATGATGACCGTGGGGCGGGGCATTGGTGATCCCCTCCGCATCCACAACCTGGCCCAGGGGGCAGCGGTGGATGACCAGGTGCGGGCAATGATGGCGCGGGTGGGGCTGACTCCGGTGGAAGACTATTTCCATCGCTTTCCGGGGGACCTCTCGGGGGGCCAACAGCAGCGGGTGGCGATCGCCCGTGCCCTGATTACCCAACCAAAATTGGTGATTTGTGACGAGCCCGTGAGTATGCTAGATGCCAGCATCCAAGCCCAGGTGCTGGCGTTGATGCTAGACCTCAAGCGGGAGTTTGACCTAACCTACTTGTTCATTACCCATGACCTGTGGGTGGCGCGGTATCTGTGCGATCGCATTGCCGTGATGCAGGCGGGCAAGATTGTGGAACTGGGGACTACTACACAAATTTTTGATCAGCCCCAGCATCCCTACACCCAAACCCTGCTGCAAGCGGCCCCCCTCCTGGCAACGGCGTAGGGCACAGGAGATCGACCGATTCCCGGCTTCGGGGTACCCGTCATTGGCGGATGGCTTGGGAGATGGGGGAGCAGAACCGGAGTGTTGCTGTTGTCCAGGGGCGCGGGGCTGAGCCCATCCAGACCAGGTTAGGGGTTCGGAACCTGGCGGTTTATCGGTGATCCCGATTCCCACCCTTCAATGCCAATGTCGATGCCAGCCTGAAGCCATGGCTGATTTTCTCCAAGCCCTCTCCTTCCTGTTGACCCTGCTGAATCCGTTCCTGATGGTGGTGTACCTGACGGATGTGATTCGCAAGCGCTCCTACTCGGACTTTGCCTCGGTGATGATCCAGGCGGGCATTATCAGCAGCCTGGTGTTTTGTCTGTTTGCGGTGGTGGGGGATGTGATCTTCAGCATCATCCAGGCGGAGTTTGCCTCCTTTCAGATCTTCGGCGGCATCATTTTTCTGCTGATCAGTATCCAATTCGTGTTCCAAGGCACCACGGTGATGGAAAGTTTGCGGGGGGAGTCCAAGGCCCTGGCGGGGGCGATCGCCATGCCTGTGTTCATTGGCCCCGGCACCATCAGTGGCAGCGTGTTGGCGGGGCAGCGGCTGACCTCCACGGCAGCGGTGGGGGCGATTGTCCTAGCGGTGGCCATTTCCATTACCGTGATCATGGGGCTAAAACGCCTCCACGATTCCATCCAACCCCGCCATGAAGCCGCCATTGATGGCTATGTGAATATTGCGGGTCGGGTCACGGCCCTCTACCTGGGCACCATCTCGGTGCAGATGATTATGCAGGGGCTTCAGGTGTGGGTGGCCAAGTTTTAACCCCGTAAGGCAGAACAAGCCCGCCCACTAGGGCAGCACCTCCAGGAGACCCCCCGATGACCGATCTAGAGTCCCCCACCGTCTGGCCCCCCTCCCTGTGGCAACTGAAGCCGTGGTGGTGTCAGCCCTGGTCGATTGTGGCCACTGGGACGGGAGCGATCGCGATCGCCCACTTCCTCAGCCATCGGTGGTGGATGGTGGCTCCCGTGGCCGTAGGGGTGGGGCTCTGGTGGGCCGTATTTTTGATCATCGTGCCCCGGCAATATCGGGCTATGGTTGCCGCTGCACCCGGCACGGCGATCGCCAATGACGCTGCCAGCACCGAGGGAGGGTCGTCAGGGCAGCCCTGAGTAACCTGAGTTCGGGTTAAGCAGCATTCCCGTTCCTGTAGGGGCGCACTCGCGAAGCCATGCCCCTTGGGCTATGGGTTTGCGCCCTGCAATCCGTGGCATTCCCGCCCGAAACTGGGC
>JAQCHG010000604.1 GCA_027619675.1 Cyanobacteriota bacterium | reverse complement strand
ATCAGAAGACCCTGGACGCGATCGCGGCGGCGCGGGTCCCCTTAGCGGAGGCCATCACTCGCACCACGGCGGCCCTGGGCCAGGGGGGGCGACTGTTCTACATCGGGGCAGGCACCAGTGGTCGGCTGGGGGTGCTGGATGCGGCGGAATGTCCCCCCACGTTTTGCACCCCACCGGAATTGGTGCAGGGCATTCTCGCGGGGGGTGAAGCGGCCCTGGTCCGCAGTTCCGAAGGGTTAGAAGACATTGCGGCAGATGGGGCGGCTGCCATGGCCGATCGCCAGGTGGGCGCTCAGGATGTGGTAGTGGGCATTACTGCCGGGGGCACCACCCCCTACGTCCACGGGGCTCTGCAAGCGGCCCGTCAGCGGGGGGCAACGACGGTGTTCATGGCCTGCGTCCCCGCTGACCAATATCCCACCGACTACGACGTGGATATTCGCCTGGTGGTGGGGCCGGAAATCCTAGCTGGGTCCACCCGGCTGAAGGCAGGCACCGTCACCAAGATGGCCCTCAACATCCTCTCCACCGGGGTGATGGTGCAATTGGGCAAGGTCTACGGCAACCGCATGGTGGATGTGGCGGTGACGAATAGTAAGCTGCGCGATCGCGCCTGCCGCATCCTCTGCGATTTGACGGATTTGGACCGTGACCAAGCATCGGCCCTGCTGGATGCCAGCGGTCAACGGGTGAAAGTGGCGCTGCTGATGCACTGGCAAGGGTTGGATGCGGCCACGGCGGCCCAGCGCTTAGCCGACTGTCACGGACAATTACGGGCCGCCCTGGCGGAGTAGGGCTGTGGGTGAAACGCTGGGGACGCCCCCGATACATCGCGGCGTAAATTGGCCCACCTTTTCCTGGGGCGGGGGAGCGGGGGAGCTAAGGGGGACGGGGACTGCCGCCAATGTGGCCTAGGAACCGCTTAGGCCTGAAGTAACCCGCACCCGAATGCTCAGCGTTCCGTGGGGGCAAGGGGCTTCAATTCCTGGGTGGTCAGGGCGGCTGTGTCAGTCCTGACACTGACTTTCCCAGAGAGTCATTCAACCTGGACATCCTGCCCCGTGGGCTTGGCCCGATAGGGTTGGCCCCATGTGGTTGGCAAGAAACGGGTCAACCGCCATTATTAACACCGGGCCTATTACTGGGTTGCCAATCCCTCGCCCGCCATTCACGTTGCTCTAGTGGGGACGCCGTGCTGGATCTGAAGCAAATTCGCCAACAGTTTGATGCCACCCAGGCCGCCCTAGGCCGCCGGGGGGCCTATGACCTGCAACCGCTGCGACAGCTTGATCAACAGCAGCGGGAACTGGAAGGGCAGCGATCGCAACTCCAGGCCCGTAGTAATGAAATTGGCAAAGCGGTGGGCCAACGAATCCGCACGGGGGCTGACCCCAATGGCCCCGAGGTGCAAGCCCTGCGGGATGAGGGTAACCAGGTGAAAGCCCAGTTGGCAGAACTAGAGCCTCGGGAAAAGGACCTCAAAGGGGACATTGAAACGCTGCTGTTGGGGTTGCCCAACCTGCCCAGCGCCACCACGCCGGACGGCCAAGACGAAAGCGAAAACGTTGAAGTGCGCCGCTGGGGAGACGAGTACATTCCCCAAGGGGATGCCCTCAAGCCCCATTGGGAAATTGGCGAAGCCCTAGAAATATTCAACTTTGAACGGGCGACGAAAATTGCCCAAAGTCGCTTTGTGGCGCTGATGGGGGTGGGGGCTGCCCTGGAACGGGCGCTGTTTACCTTCATGCTCGATCGCCACACCCAGCACGGCTACACCGAAGTCATGCCCCCCTATCTGGTAAATACCGCCTCCCTCACCGGGTCGGGGCAGTTGCCCAAATTTTCTGAAGAGAGCTTTAAGTGCGATCGCGACGATCTGTGGCTGTCCCCCACCGCTGAGGTGCCCGTCACCAACCTGCACCGGGATGAGATCCTGCCCGCAGAAGCCCTCCCCCTCCACTACTGCGCCTACACCCCCTGCTTCCGGCGGGAGGCGGGCAGCTATGGCCGCGACACCCGTGGCCTGATCCGCCTGCACCAGTTCAACAAGGTGGAAATGTACAAGTTTGTGCGGCCCGAAACCTCCGAAGCGGAACACCAGGCCCTAGTGGCCGATGCGGAAGCGATTTTGCAAGCCCTCAAACTGCCCTATCGCGTTATTGAACTTTGCACCGGGGACCTGGGCTTCTCCGCCAATAAGACCTACGACCTGGAGGTGTGGCTGCCCTCCTCTGGCACCTACCGAGAAATCTCCAGTTGCTCTAACTGTGGTGACTTCCAAGCCCGCCGCGCCAACATCCGCTTTAAGGAAGCAGGCCAAAAAGGAACCCAGTACGTCCACACCCTTAATGGTTCGGGGCTAGCCGTTGGCCGCACCATGGCCGCCGTGCTGGAAAACTACCAACAGCCCGACGGTACGGTGAAAGTGCCCGATGTGCTACAGCCCTACCTCAAACGGGAATGGCTGTAGAGACCCTCAGCGGGCTTCACCGCTGAATTCCCCCAGCCAAGTCACGCCCCAACGGA
>JAQCHG010000603.1 GCA_027619675.1 Cyanobacteriota bacterium | reverse complement strand
ATCGCCCCCGCCTGCTCCAAAAGATTCGGGAAAAACTGGATCCCCAGCGGGCCTATATGGTGTGCTACAACTCCACCACCCTAGAGCGAGATTTGGCCCTGGCCCTGGGTATACCGCTGTTGGCCCTCGATCCTAGCCTGTTGCATTGGGGCACCAAGGGGGGCAGCCGTCAGATTTTTCAAGAATGCGGCATTCCCCATCCCGATGGCACCCCCCTCGTCGCGACCCCCGCCGAGTTGGCGGATGTGACCGCAGAACTCTGGCAGCGACAACCGGATGTGCAGCGCATGGTCGTTAAGCTTAACCAGGGATTCTCCGGGGAGGGGAATGCCCTCCTGGATTTGCGGCCCTGGGCGGCAAAGGCGGTGGATCTGAGCACCCACCGTGAGCGGGCGGCGCTGCTCCAGCGGGCCTTTGCCGATCTGCAGTTTCAGTCTCACAGCGAGACCTGGGCGACCTTTGAGCAAAAAATCCATGGGTTGGGGGCGATCGCGGAGGTGTTTATTGAGGGGGAGGAGAAGCGATCGCCCAGCGTTCAGGGGCGCATTACCCCGTTGGGCGATGTGGAAATGCTCTCCACCCACGATCAGATTTTGGGGGGGCCGGACGGGCAAATTTTCCTGGGTTGTTCCTTCCCTGCCGATGCCGACTATCGCCTCCCGATTCAGGAGATGGGACGGGCGATCGGCGAAAATCTCGCCCAGAAAGGCGCTCTAGAACGCTACGGGGTGGACTTTATCGCCGTCCATCAGCCGGGACAAGACCCGGCCTGGGACTTGCAAGCCATTGAGATCAACCTCCGCAAAGGGGGGACTACCCATCCCTTCATGGCCCTCAAACTCCTGACAGAAGGGGAATACAACCCCAAGGACGGCCTGTTTTATACCCGTCAGGGGCAACCCAAGTTCTACCGCGCCTCCGATAATCTGCAAAAAGATGTCTACCGGGGGCTGCTGCCCAGCGACCTGATGGACATTATTGTCAGTGAGCGGCTGCACTTTAATAGCGTCGAGGGCACCGGGGCGGCCTTCCACCTGATGGGCTGTTTGTCGGAATACGGCAAACTGGGGCTGACCAGCATTGGCAACACCCCCAGCCATGCCGACGAAATTTATGATCGCGTGGTGGAGGCCCTCGATCGGGAAGTGGCGATACTGAGCTAGGGGATCCCCCTCACCAGCCCGGATTCCAAGCATCCCAATCTTCATTGGTCCGGGTGGTATTGGGAAACTGGGTGGGGTTGCCCTGCCGTTCTAGGTCCCATCGCAGTTGGTCTAGCAACGGTTCATGGGAGGGCAAATCATCCACCAATTCATAGGGCAAGACCCCCTGGCGCAAGGCAAAATCAATGGTGGCGGCAGCCCCTACCCCCACTGACCATTCAAAGGAGTGGACCCGGTAAGCGGCGGCGGCAATGGTGCTGGTGGCAATGCTTTTACCCGCCACCAGTAAGTTATCGACTTTCTGGGGAATTAGCGATCGCAGCGGAATCTGAGTGGGGTAAGACGGCCCATGGGCTTGGCGTACCCCTGGCCGCTCGATATTGCCCGGTTTTTCCGGGGGACTTTCTGCCATACAGGGGTGGAAATCAATGGTGTAGTTGGCAATGCCCACGGAGTCAGCGTAAATGCGCGATCGTCGCCGCTGGGGAATGTCTGCCGCTGGGGTGTTGTTGAGAACCGCCTCAATCACCCGACTCGCCACCTCCCGCCGCAGGGACAAAAATAGCTGCGGCCCTAAATTGGCCTCGTAGAAAGGATCGCTAAAGTCAATGCGGGTAAAGTCAACCTCGTTGATCTCGAAACCATCGTCATAGCCATAGGCCGGTCGCCCCACAATCCGCCGCCCCTCCCGGATATAGGGATGCTTCGAGAGGCCGTGGGCGGTGCCCATGGGGGCGTCATAGCCCGTGAGTAAACGGCTGTTGGGGAAGGGTTCCTTAGCGTCATCCCCCAGTTGGGAGTCCGTTGTGCCCTCCGCCAACCAGTAGTAAAAGCTGAGGGCATTTTCTTCCCCCCGTTCGAGAGTCTCTGGCCGCAGGCCCCCCAGCCAGCCACCGGGCTCCAGTTGACCGGTGGCTAACAGTTGATCGGGACTATAAATCAAGTTGTCAGCGGCGGTGCCGGGCCGATAATCGTTCCCCCAGGTCCAGTTCTGCATGGAAATATCCCCCACCTGGGGGCGGGGCGCGCCAATGATCCGCTCCGTACGGCGCGGTTGGGCACTCCAAATGCGGCGATAGGTAAACACAAAGTCGTAGTAGTCCTGGGGGCTGTACCCGTCCCTGGCCCGTTCGTAGCTAAAGTAGGGCTCATATTCGGGATAAAACTCAGGCAGGGTATGGGGTTGCGGCTCCGCCGTCGCTGCCATGGCGAAGGTATAGGTGAAGCCCTGGGTGCAGTAGGCGTCGTTGCGGGTAACGGGGGAGGAGGGATTCAATGATGAAATCGGATCCAGCCCTAGGCGGTAGGGCACCCCCGCCAGGGCAATCACTTCACCGGTTTCGGTGGCCTCCATCACGTACCAG
>JAQCHG010000602.1 GCA_027619675.1 Cyanobacteriota bacterium | reverse complement strand
CGGGTAGACCCCGCCACTAGCAGCACATGGCCCACCCGGTACTTGTGGGCCGTGGGTGCCCGGTGTAGGGGCAACTGGGCCAGGGCCACCCCTGGGGTCAACCGTTGCAGCGGCGGTTCCGGACCCACCACCGCCTCAATATCTAGAGCAGGGATGTCAAAGGGCAGCAGCACCGCCTCGCCGCAAAAGGGCAGGGCCGCATCCTGCAACAGCCCCCGCTTCCATAGTCCCAGACAGAGGGTGTGGGTAGCTTGGAGGGCGGTCCCCAGGGGTTGCCCCGTATCCGTGTGCAGGCCGGAGGGCAAATCAATGCTCACCACCGGACGGCCCCAGCCATTCACCGCATCCACAGCCGCCGCGATTGCCCCCGTGAGCGGGCGGGTCAGCCCCAACCCAAAGCCGCCATCCACTAGCACCCCACAGTTCGCCAGGTCCGAAACGGTCTCTACTGTTGGGATACCGAGATGGCGGGCATAGGCCAAATGGGCGGCGGTGAGGTCTTTGACGCGATCGCTTAAACAATAGATCTGCACCCCATAGCCCCCATGGTGCAGTTCCCGCGCCACCACCAAAGCATCGCCGCCGTTGTGCCCTGGCCCCACCAGAATGCCGACTGAGGGGTAGCGATCGCGGGGATAGTGCTCCCTAATCCACCGGGCCACCCGCCCCGCCACCTTTTCCATCAACGCCGCCACCGCCATCCCCGCCGCAAATAGCCGTTCCTCCAGAGCCTGCATTTCCTGGGCGGTTACCACTATACGTGCGGGGATGGGCAATTCAAAATTCAAAATTCACCAGCGTGCATCCCCCCATCTCCCCATCCCCCCATCTCCCTACTCATGATGCACCCGCGCATCCAACCCCGACCCCCGTAGGTAATGGCTCCACTGTTCTGCCAGGGCGCGATCGCTAAACGGCCCCACCGCCACATGGGGACTGCGAGGGGATTGGCGTTGCTGCACCGTGGTGCTGGGTGCCCCCAGTTGAACGATGCGATTGGCCACCGTAGACAACTGATCGCCGCCCGTGGGCACCACCACGTAGTAACCGTTGGGGGCGATCGCGACGGCACCATCGCCCCCACCCACGGCGGGGAGCGGCGCAGTCACCGCCGTGGTGTCTTCATAGCCAGGGGTCACCGTCGGCAGGGGGGGTAAATCGCTGACGTTGCTGACGGTGGGAGGATAGCCGCTACCGGGGGGCGGCGGCAGGGCGGCGGTGGTTACTGCTGCCACAGTGGTCACTACGGCCCCCACACCAAAGCCATTCAGGGTTTGGACCTGCCGTTGGGCGTTGTCGAGGTTACTGAAGCGCCCGACTTGGATCACCCGCCGCCCGTTGATGGTGTTGATAAAAGCCCCCGGTTCCACCTGACGCACCTGCTCTAGCAGCAGCGGGCTGTTGCCGTTGACATAGACCACATACTGTTCCCCCGTGGCGGCGGCGCTAGGGGCCACCGGGGGGGGCGGCATTTGGGCCAGGGTTGGGACCGCCATGAAACCACTGCTGATCAGTAGTCCCAGGGCGAGGGCCGGGGCGAACCTCGGGGCGATTGGACGTGAGGGCTGTCCCTTGGGAAGGGCCGGGGGGCAAGGGAGCCGGGGGGGCAAGGCGGGCAGAAAGTGGAGTGACATCACGTTAAGGACCGGAGAGCAGAGCAAGCTGCGGATGGGGAGCGGGGGACCCTGGTTCATCCAGTGGGAGTCCGGGCATCCCCCAGGCCAGGGCTGGGGCGCGTTATCCAGTCGGGGGGGCGTTGGGTGGGGGTACCGTAGCTGCATCCCCACCGATCAATCGGGTTCGGGACTGTAACCGCCCTGGCACTAGGGGGCTGGATGGACGGCCCCCTGGTTGAGGGGGCGATCTCGACCCAGCGATCCGCCCAGGCCATCCCCAAGCTGTTCTTGGGGACACCCAGACCACGGCGGCGCGAATGCTAGCCTAGGATAGGCACTTTTCCTAGAAAATTCCAGCGTGGGCTAGGGGTATGAGCAAAATTGTGGTAGGTCTCTCCGGCGGGGTGGATAGTTCCGTCGCCGCCGCCATTCTCCATCGCCAGGGCCATGAGGTGATTGGCCTCACCCTGTGGTTGATGAAGGGCAAAGGCCAGTGCTGCTCTGAGGGCATAGTGGATGCCGTGCGCCTTTGTGATGACCTGGGCATTCCCCACCATCTGGTCGATAGCCGCGACACCTTTCAGCAATACATTGTCGATTATCTGGTGTCGGGCTATGGCAATGGGGTGACGCCGTTGCCCTGTTCCCAATGCAACCGCACAGTCAAGTTTGGCCCCATGGTGGACTACGCCCAGCGGGAACTGGGGGCAGCGGCGATCGCCACGGGGCACTATGCCCGCATCACCTACGACCCAGCCTTAGGGCGCTATCAACTGCGGCGGGCGGTGGATACCAGCAAAGATCAGTCCTACTTTCTCTATGACCTCACCCAGGACATGCTGGCCCACACCCACTTCCCCCTGGGGGACCAAACCAAAACCGAAACCCGCCGCATTGCTGCCGAACTGAATCTGCACAC
>JAQCHG010000601.1 GCA_027619675.1 Cyanobacteriota bacterium | reverse complement strand
CCCTGCCCGCCCGCCCGCGCCGGAGCCCCCAGCATCTCAGTGGGCGGCGGCGGATGCTGGGGAGGTGGCGGGCGCAGACCATAGCCCCTCCGAACCGTTCCCCCTGGCCCCGCCGGAAGCCCCAGGCGGCCTAGAAACCGTGGTGGTACTAGAAACCCAGGTGGACGATCTCACCCCCCAAGCCATTGGTTACGTCAGCGATCGCCTCTTGCACAGTGGCGCATTGGATGTGTTTACCCAGGGGGTGACCATGAAAAAGTCTCGCCCTGGACACCTCATCACCGTCATTACCTACCCTGATCAGGTGGACCAGTGCGAGGGGATCTTGTTTGCAGAAACCACCACCCTGGGCATTCGTCGCCAGATGCAACAGCGACAACGGCTGCACCGCGCCCAGCGATCGATCCACACCCCCTGGGGACCCGTTACCCTCAAGGTGGCCTGGGATCCCCACAGTGGCGCTTGCCTCAACGCCCATCCCGAGTATGAGGACTGCGCCCGCCTCGCCCGCGCTCACCAGGTACCGTGGCAGACGGTCCATCGCCAAGCTCTGGTGCAGTGGCAGATGCAGGAAAATTCAACCCCAAAAATTCAATCCTCAACCCCCAAAACTGAAAACTCACCATGACTGGGTCTCGGCACAGACTGCGAAAACTGCTAATCGGCGAATTTACCTGGTGGCGGTTGGCGCGATCGCTGGCCTTTATCTACGGCTTTTTTGCCCTGTACGTCTTCTTTCGGGCCGACAGCATGATTTTTTTGCCGCCGCCCCCCAGCTATGGGGAAAGCGCAGCGTTGCTGAAGGTGCCCGTCACAACGGATGAGCAGATTGCCGCCCGCTACTTGCCCAACCCCGAGGCCACCCATACCTTGCTGGTGATCCACGGCAACGCTGAAGATTTGGGGGATCTGCAATCGTTTTTAGATCGGTTGCACAGTTGGGGGTTTAGCGTCTTTGCCTATGACTACCGGGGTTACGGTATCAGCGATGGCACCCCCAGCGAACGCCATGCCTATCAGGATGCGGAGGCGGCCTATCGCTATCTGACGGAAACCCTGAAAATTTCCCCGGCGCAGATTTTGGTCTATGGCCGCTCTGTGGGCGGGGGATCTGCCACCGCCCTCGCCGCCACGTACCCGGTAGGAGGACTGATTTTGCAAAGCACCTTCACATCGGTGTTTCGGGTGGTGGTGCCGTTTCCCCTGCTGCCCTTCGACAAATTCCCCAATCGGCGGCGCATCCGCCAGGTGACGGTACCCGTGCTGGTGATGCATGGCCAAGCCGATACCACCATTCCCTGGCACCATGGCCAAGCGCTCTATGACGCCGCCCCCGGCCCCAAAGCGTTTTTGTGGGTGCCAGGGGCCGATCACAACAACTTTGAACAGGTGGCGGGCGATCGCCTACCCCAAGCGCTGCAAGCCTTCCAAGCCCTTGTGCAGCAGTCATCCCCTAGCCCTAAAGATTAGGGAAGAGCCAACCCATTCAGGCAGGCTAGAACCCTAGAGGATCATTTGCCCGTCTGCTCCCCCAGGCCAGGTAAACGGTTGGCAAAGTTACACCGTGCGGTTCTGAGCGGAACCTTAAGCCCGGCCTGCCAACTGACTGAGTTGCTTGGTGTTCATGAGCAGGATGGCGTTGCGATCGTCGTCCACCTTGAGCCAACCCTTTTCCGTGAGCTTGGTGAGGATCTTGCTAGTTTCATCCTCAGAAATGTCGGTCACATCCGCCAAGTCTTTAATGGGGATGTTGAAAATTTCCGTGCCCCCTTCCGCCGGGACCCCATAGGCTTCGCTGAGGTTGGTGAAGGTGTTGGCTAGCTTCACCGCCGGGGGCTGGTTTCGCAGTTGGAAGCGAATATTGGTTAACCGCAGGCGCTGCACCATCAACTGCAACATGCGGTGGTGCAGTTGGGAGTCTTTGAACAGGGTTTGGATGAAGCGCTGGGCAGATACACTCAGCAGCTTGACTGGCGAGAGGGCCACCACATCGGTGGAGCGGGGAGACTCATCCAAAATCGCCATTTCCCCAAAGAAATCCCCCTGACCGAGGACCGCCAGGGTGACAAAATCTTCCCCGACGTGGCGACGGACCTTCACCCAACCACTCTGGACAAAGTAAACCGCATTACCCCAGGCATCCTCCATCAACACGGCGCGGCCTGAGGGGTAGTCGTGTTCTGTAGCCACCGACAGCAACCAATCCACGGTTTCGGGATTAGCCACGTCGAATAGGGGAAAAAGCTCACTAAAGGCTTCAGGCTGCATGGGGTTTCTCTATTGGGCTGCGATGACGAAGGGTGCTAACAGATTGACGGGGGAACTCCCCAAAGCGGAGGGCCACAAGCCCATCAGCCGCAAAAATCTGACCCCATACTACCCACAAACCCTAGGCAATATCCATGGCTTGTGGGTGAGTTCAGGGGAATTTTAAGGGGCTCAGGTCCATTCCTGAGTCCGTACCGACAGCACCGCTTGGCGGATGGCGGGCCGAAATCGATCCACATAGTCGGGCCAGCCAATGAGGATCGGCTGGCGATGGATCAGGCTG
>JAQCHG010000600.1 GCA_027619675.1 Cyanobacteriota bacterium | reverse complement strand
TTTTTTACTGGGCATAAGCGCAATATTCAGCACTGGTTCGGTAACCCCCGATTTGAACTCATTCGCCACGACATTACCGAGCCCATCCGCCTAGAGGTGGATCAGATCTATCACCTGGCCTGCCCCGCCTCCCCGGTGCATTATCAGTACAACCCAGTCAAAACCAGTAAGACCAACTTCCTCGGCACCTTGAATATGTTGGGGCTAGCCAAACGGGTCAAAGCCCGTTTCTTCCTCGCTTCCACCTCCGAGGTGTACGGGGATCCTGAGGTCCATCCCCAGCAGGAAAGCTACCGGGGCAACGTCAACCCCATCGGCATCCGCAGTTGCTACGACGAGGGCAAGCGGGTGGCAGAAACCCTGGCCTTCGACTACCACCGTCAAAATGGCGTGGATATTCGGGTGGTGCGCATCTTTAACACCTACGGCCCCCGCATGTTGGAAAACGATGGCCGGGTGGTGAGTAACTTTGTGGTGCAAGCCCTCAAGGGTATTCCCCTCACCGTGTATGGCGATGGCTCCCAAACCCGCAGCTTTTGCTATGTCTCTGACCTAGTAGAAGGGTTCATCCGTTTGATGAACAGCGACACCATTGGCCCCGTCAACCTGGGCAACCCGGAGGAATACACCATTCTCCAGTTGGCGGAAACCATCCAGGCCATGGTGAACCCCGATGCCCAGGTCAAGTTTGAACCCTTACCCCAGGATGATCCCCGCCGCCGTAAACCCGACATTAGTTTGGCCCAATCGGCGTTGGGTTGGGAGCCCACGGTGCCCCTAACCCTGGGTTTGCAGAAAACCGTCGAGGATTTTCGGGCGCGCATTGATGCCGCTCCGGCCTTGGCGCAATCTTCCCTGTCCTAGGTCCCAGGGGAGGCAACTTCATGATTGCTTTACCCATCTAAAGTTTGACCCGGACTGCCTGGGCGATCGCGCTGTTGAGGTCGCCTTGGGCAACTTACAAATAGGCAATGGCGGACATCAGCTTCAGTAGCCAGAGATTAAGGACCGTAGCACTTCATATCTCCGCAATTTTCTGCCTAGACAGCGTTTGCTTAGAAACTCACCTTAGTGCGAAGAGGACAGCAACCCTATGCGTGTTTGTGTAATCGGAACCGGATATGTGGGCTTGGTAACGGGGGTTTGTTTATCCCACATTGGCCATGATGTGATCTGCGTTGACAACAACGAGCAGAAAGTCCAGTTGATGAAGTCCGGGCAATCCCCCATCTATGAACCGGGTCTGTCGGAGTTGATGCAGTCTTCCATGGCGGAGGGACGGCTCAACTTCACCAGTGATCTGGCCGCAGGGGTCACCCACGGGGAAGTGTTGTTTATCGCCGTGGGCACCCCCCCCTGCCCACCGGAGAAAGTGATACCCGCTACGTAGAAGCCGTGGCCCGAGGCATTGGTGCTCACCTCAACGGCGGTTACAAGGTGATCGTCAACAAGTCCACGGTGCCCATCGGGTCTGGGGACTGGGTGCGGATGATTGTGCTCGACGGCATTGCCGAGCGCCGCAAAGCCCTGGTCGGGGCGGGTGGCCCGACGGTGGAAGAACCCATCCAAGCTGACTTTGATGTGGTCAGCAACCCTGAATTCCTGCGGGAAGGCTCCGCCGTTTACGACACCTTTAACCCCGATCGCATCGTGTTGGGCAGCAACAGCGATCGCGCCATTCAGTTGATGAAGGACCTGTACGCCCCCCTCGTGGATCGGAGCTTTGCCGAAGATACCAACCTGCCCCCCGTCCCGGTGGTGGTGACTGACCTCAGTTCCGCTGAAATGGTGAAGTATGCCTCCAATGCTTTCCTGGCCACCAAAATTAGCTTCATCAACGAAGTGGCCAATATTTGCGATCGCGTCGGGGCTGACGTCACCCAAGTAGCCATGGGGATTGGGTTAGATTCCCGCATTGGCAAAAAATTCCTGCAAGCAGGCATCGGCTGGGGTGGCTCCTGCTTCCCCAAAGACGTGTTGGCCCTCCTGCACACCGCTGAGGACTATGGCTACGAGGCGGACCTGCTGAAAGCCACCGTCAGCGTTAACCAGCATCAACGGCTGGTAGCCCTAGAGAAACTCCAGCAGGAACTCAAAATCCTCAAAGGTAAGACCATCGGCCTGCTGGGACTCACCTTTAAGCCCGACACCGACGACATGCGGGATGCCCCTTCCCTGACGCTGATTGAGCAACTCAATCG
Source organism: Cyanobacteriota bacterium (assembly GCA_027619675.1). GTDB lineage: Bacteria > Cyanobacteriota > Cyanobacteriia > Phormidesmidales > Phormidesmidaceae > PCC-6406. The sequence continues at coordinate 354 of JAQCHG010000600.1, read as the reverse complement.
CCTCGGTGCCAAGGTCAAAGCCTACGACCCCATCGTCTCCCAAAGCGGTCTCCGCCACGGGCTGACCGGGGTCATTGTGGAAAGCGACGCCGCCCACCTGGCCGATGGCTGCGATGCCCTCGTGCTCGTCACCGACTGGGCGCAGTTCCAGGATCTGGACTACGCGGCCCTCGCCCAACGAATGCACAGCCCCATCCTGATTGATGGCCGCAACGTCCTAGATCGCGAAACCCTGATCCGGGCCGGGTTCCAATATGTCGGCATCGGCCACTAAGTCCCTCTTCCCAAGGGAAAGAGCCTTTACGACAAGCCTCCATAAACTTCCTTCTCCCCTCTCCTCCGAGGAGAGGGGCC
>JAQCHG010000599.1 GCA_027619675.1 Cyanobacteriota bacterium | reverse complement strand
CTTGGCAGCTTCCACTTCCGTTTGGCCTTCCACCGCCGAGGTGGGGGCGGGGGCAGAGGTGGTGCGACGGGCCTGGGCGGCTTGAATCGCCTCAATTAATTCGTCCTTACGCATCCGGCTGTAGCGGGACACATCCAGGTCACTGGCAATCCGGCGAAGCTGCCGGAGGGTCATATCTTCGAGGGGCATGTTGATCTCGGACATGGAAGCCTCTCCTCAACTGCAAAGGTTGAAATATTACGGATGGAACCGTGGGTAATCCCCCCGTGGGGATCAAACTGCGATCGCGGGGATCGCGAGTTGGCCTCACTATGACAGAAACCCCCCTCGGGATCAAGGGGCGAAAAACCTTGATATAGCGTCACTCTAGCCGTAGGTAACGGAATATCAAGCTTGGCGGGGATCGAAAAGTCATAATATCCTGACATTTTGATCTCCCAAAATTGGCAGTGTCACCAAATCCAGATATTTCGATCCCTAAGGAAAAATAAGGACCGCTTTCAGCCAGGGATACCCCCAGCACACCCCCAGGAAACAGGTATGGTGAAGGGTGCTGCCTGGAGGCGATCGCGGTGACCACCCTCTGCTTTGACATCGATGCCGATCTGCAAGCGGCCCTAGACCGGGTGCTGCAAACCACCTGGGGCAATTTCCCCGCCCTGGCCCGCAACCAAATTGCCGTCACCTGGTTTGTCTACGACCCGCCCTTTCCAGTGAATACGGGCGGGGCCATCAGCGCAGAAGCCTTTTGGCAGCATCGCCCCCGCGCTGCCAGCTATCGGGGGGTCGAGTGCATCTACCCCGCCAGTGTGGTGAAGCTGTTTTATTTAGTGGCGGTGCAGGAATGGCTAGAGCGGGGCATGATTCAGCCCTCGCCAGAGCTAGACCGGGCCACCCGCGACATGATTGTGGACTCTAGCAACGATGCCACGGGGCTGGTGATGGATGTGGTGACGGGCACCACCAGCGGCCCGGAACTGCCACCGGGGCCGTTGCAAACCTGGCAGCACCAGCGCAATTTGGTGAATCGCTATTTTCAATCGCTGCAATGGCCGGAGCTGGCCACCATCAACGCTAACCAAAAGACCTGGTGTGATGGCCCCTACGGACGGGAGCGGCAATTTTTAGGGGATGCCTACGAAAACCGCAACATGCTGACCACGGAAGCCACCGCCCGTTTGCTCCACAGCATTGTCGGGGGGGTGTCGGTGACGGGGGCGCGCTCCCAGGGGATGATGGTGCTGATGAAACGCAGCCTCAACCCGGCGGATCTGGCGGCGGACCCAGAAAATCAGGTGACGGGCTTTTTGGGGGCGGGGCTACCGCAACAGGCGTTGTGCTGCTCAAAGGCGGGGCTCACCAGTAAGGTGCGCCACGATGCGGCCTACATTGAAGCGCCGGGGCACATCCCCTATCTGCTGGTGGTGTTTACAGAAGGACCGGACAACAGCAAGCAAGAGGCCATTTTGCCGTTTGTCTCGGAGCAAATCTTGGCCCAGGTGCCGACCCTGTAGCTGCCCCGTTTAGCGGGTCAAGATCCCTGGTTTCTTTGGCACGGGTGACCCGTTGCGGTGAGGTCCGACCCGAGCACCCAGGGATCTAGGGAGTGCTCAAGGCAGCAGGTTTCAAGGCGTCAAGGCGTTAAGGGGACAGGTTCCTGGCAGCTAATGGCACAACCCGCCGCTGCCGTTGAGGAACCTGTCCCCTGCGCGAAGGATACGGGGTGAGAGGATGGCCCCAGGCCATGTCTCATGCTCACCGCGATCGCTCCAGGTTGGAAGACTTGAGCTAATGCCGAATCCATTTTGTGAGCACGCGCATGGACTTGCCACTGCGGGGATCGATTTGTGACTTGCTCCAAGCTCTGGCTTCTGCGAAACCTAAGCGGTGCAAAACATTGACGATGAGTTCAACACCGAGGGCTGAACCAATGACGGTGATGATCACGGGCTCACGGATGGGGGCCGGGTCTTTGTCTGTGGCGGGCGGGGGAGCGTAAATTTCGGTGTGGGGAATGAATTCTTGAAACATGCGGAAGCAACCAATGTAGTCACAAGTGTGACATTAGCATGGGTGCGATGTAGTCACAAGTGTGACATTTACCTTCTTCAGCACCTCTGACACGATCAGGGCATGGGAAGGGCAAGTCAAGCGCTGAAGCAGGTTTTAGACATTTACGGCATTAGCCAAAATCGGTTGGCGGTGGAGATGGGGATCAGTCGCGCCAATGTGGGGCGCTGGTATCACGGCTTAGATCCCAGTGCAGAAAATATTGCTCAGATTACGCAGGCGCTTAAAGTACTGAATCCAATAGCAGCGAAGGAATTTGTTCGCTTATATCTAGGGGTGATTATTGACGAATAGTTCCTAATTGTCCTTGCCTTTTCCGCCATCTCTCTCACCTCCAATCGATATTGCTTTAGGGTACCTCGATAAATCGCTCTTATTGAGAATATTTTGACCCTTATTGAGAATTGCCAACAACATCACAAGGCTTTCGGATGACGCAATCCTTAAGCAAATCTATTGTTCAAGGTGCCCTTAGGCGATTTCCTGCTC
>JAQCHG010000598.1 GCA_027619675.1 Cyanobacteriota bacterium | reverse complement strand
AGGAGGCCCAGCCAACCCCCGACCATGAGGGGGGTGGAGATCGCGCCTATCATCCACTTGTTGTGGATGCTGATCCGGTGTCGCCACCGCTGGCGTTGATCCCGCATGATGAAGGCTCTCTCAATATCGAGCCCCATTATTACGTCCCTGATGCGGGCAGACGCCGAATGTTTACGCCTGTTTAAGAGCCCGTTTCTAAAGTGAACCTCAAGGCGACTCAAGCCCTATGTCCCAAGGCTTAGGCATCCCTGTGCGTTCAAAGGGAAGAATCCTGAAAGCCTTGCCAACAGCCGATCTTGGCCCTCTTCAGCAATGGGATCTAAAAACACCGTGTCCTGATAACAACGCCGCATTTTAGATGGACTTGAGAAATGAGCGCTAAGCTCCGCGAATTGGGTGTTGATGCTGCCGATTTTGAGGCAGGGGACGCCCGTTGTCCGTCACACTGAAAGGGATGTGCTTGGGGCAAAATCGCCATGGCCGTTTCCCATCCCCCTTCTCGCCATGACCTGATCTGGGCGATCGCCACCCTGCTGGGCATCATCGGTACCTTGGCGGTGAATACCCTCTCCAATCTGATTCCCCCTGGGGGGCAAAACGTGGGGGAAATTGCCAACACCGTCCTAGCGGGGGTGCTGATTACCCCTGCCAACTACGCCTTTGCCATTTGGGGGCTGATCTATCTGGGGCTAATCACCTACGGCATTTACCAACTGCGCCCCGGCCAACGGCGGGATCCCGTTATTCGCCGCACCAGCCAATGGCTGTTGGTGGCCTGCGTAGCCCAGATGGGGTGGATTTTTCTCTTCACCCTGCAATGGTTTGCCCTCTCCATTCTGGCCATGTTGGGGATTTTGCTGCCCTTAATTGGGGCCTATCTACGCCTCGGCATTGGCCCCAGCCCTACTCGCCGGGGGCGGCGCTGGTGCGCCCACTATCCCTTCAGCATTTACCTGGCCTGGATTACCGTGGCGACAGTGATTAACGTCGCCTCTGCCCTCTACGCGGCTGGTTGGGGCGGCTGGGGCCTCAGCCCTGAGGGGTGGACGGTGGGAATGATTGGGGGCAGCGCCGCGATCGCTGCCCTGGTGATCTGGCTGCGTCGGGATTGGGCTTTTACCCTAGTGTTTCTTTGGGCCTATGGGGCGATCGCCGCCCGCCACAGTGATGTACCCCTGATTTGGGCTGCCGCTGCGATCGCCTCTGGTTTGCTACTGGTAGGGCTCCTTATCCGTCGCTGCACACCGTCTTTCAGTCCGTGACATGGCAACCGGGGCGATCCCAAGGGGTGTCGGCTGGGGGAGTTGGGGACAAGACGACAACTATGTAGCAGAAAGTCTGGAAGTCCTGGAGCAGACCTTAGGCGATCTCTGAGAAAGAAATTACCTGCTCAGAATGTTGGGTCTCGTCCCTCGACGCCAACCTACGGCGGTATATTCATTTCGAAAAATCCCCTTAGCCTGCGGCTACCAAGGGTTGGCTGGCTAGGGTGACAAAGTTGTTCAGCAATTGTAGCCCCGCTTCAGAAGATTTCTCGGGGTGGAACTGGACCGCCATCAGGCGATCGCGGCCAATGGCCGCCGTCACCGTTTGGCTACCGTGGGTGACCGTTGCCGCCACCACTCCGTCATCGACGGGGTCGGCGTAGAAGGAGTGGACGAAGTACACCCAACTGCTGGCGTCCAGCGATCGCCACAGGGGATGATCCCCCTGGCGCAGGGCAAGTTGGTTCCAGCCCATGTGGGGAATGGTGATGCCCGGTTCAGGCTGAAAGCGGCGAATGGTGCCCGCTAGCACCCCGAGTCCCGGTTCGCTACCCTCTTCGCTGCCCTCAAACAGCACCTGTAGCCCCAAACAAACCCCCAGGAATGGTTTGCCGCTAGCAATGACATCGCGAATGGGCTGAATTAAATCCCGCGATCGTAGGTGCTGAACAGCAGGGTCAAAGGCCCCCACTCCCGGTAAGAGCACCGCATCCGCCTGAAATAGATCCGCCGCCACATCGGTCACCAGTGGCGTCGCCCCGGCCTGCTCTAGGCCTTTACAGGCAGAGTGGAGGTTCCCCATGTCGTAGTCGATGACGGCAATGCGAGTCAAGGTTCCATCTCCTGGGCCAAGGGACGTTTCCCTCAATCCTACCAATCCACCGGGTTGTCAGGGTGCTGACGGAGATACAGGCTGGGGGATTGGGCTAAACGGTTGGGCAGGGCGGAGGCAGGACGGACGTCGTCCAATCTAGCGTTTAGACACACCCATCCGGCCACGTCACCGCTGGAAACTGCCCGGTGCGGTATTGAATCACCTCACCCTTGGCATCGGTTTCAAATACGAGGCGGTATAAATCTAACCCAGACTCTTGGGGCACAAAGGTCAGCACCTGCCCCCCGGTGTAGGCATTGGGCGCAGCTTCAATGTAGTCGGCATAGGCTTCTAGGATTTCTGTCTCCGTGGACCCGACCGCAATGCCACTGGCGGTTTTTAGGGGGCTCCCCGGCCAGACATCGACCCGAATGACGTGGTTATCTACCACCATGAGTCCCAGGGCGACATCTTTAGCCTA
>JAQCHG010000597.1 GCA_027619675.1 Cyanobacteriota bacterium | reverse complement strand
TGTGCCAACCCCTACATCCCGGCGGCGGGCGATCGCCCAGGGATTCGGGCCGAAACCATTGGCATCCAGCGGGATCTGGTGCTCCAGGGGGGGCTGTTTGAAGAACTCACCCTGACCAACTACAGCACCCGCCCCGTCAGCTTTGAGCTCAGCCTCAGCTTCGATGCCGATTTTGCCGACCTGTTTGAAATTCGCGGCAAAGTGCGGCAGCAAACGGGCAAAATCCTGCGTCCGGTGCGGCTGCTAGAGAAAACCCCGGAGCCGATTCCGGTGTTTAATGACGGTCTAATCAACGGCGAAGGGGGGGAACTGACCCTGGCCTATCAAGGGGTAGACCAGCTCTTGATGGAGTCGAGAATTCAATTTTATCAGCGGCCCCCCGACCAATTTAAAGGCTACACCGCCCTGTGGCAGGTCACCCTTCCCTCCCATGGCACCGAGGTTTTAGGCTACCGCCTACAGCCCCTTTTAGATACAAGTCCCGCCTCCTTGGTGGGGCTGCCCGCCACCCTGAGTCAGGCGGTGGCGGCGGAAACCATGGAAGCGCAGCAGTGGCGAGAAGGGGTGACCTGCATTCGCACTGATAACCGGGCGCTGAACCAAATTATTGAGCGGGCGGAGCAGGATACCTATCTGCTGGGGCAAACCTTTGGGGAAGGGAAAATCCTATCGGCGGGGATTCCCTGGTTTGCCACCCTGTTTGGCCGCGATTCGCTGATTGCGGCCATGCAGACCCTGATGTTTAACCCGGCCTTGGCCCGCCAAACCCTGACGGTGCTGGCCGAGTACCAGGGCAAGGTAGACGATGACTGGCGGGAAGAAGCACCGGGCAAAATTCTCCATGAGCTGCGGTTTGGGGAAATGTCTCGCACGGGGGAGGTGCCCCACACCCCCTACTACGGCACGGTGGATGCCACCCCCCTGTGGCTGATGCTCTATGCCGACTACTACGCCTGGAAGGGCGATCGCACCTTGCTGGATCAGCTCTGGCCTAACGCCCTAGCGGCCATGGCGTGGATTGACCGCAATCGCGAAAAAACCGGCTACGTCACCTACGACTGCACGTCGGCGGGGGGCTTACAAAACCAGGGCTGGAAAGATTCGGGGGACTGCATTGTTGATGCCAAGGGCCACATTGCCGCAGGGCCGATCGCCCTGGCGGAGGTGCAGGGCTACGTCTATGCCGCCAAGGTGCGGTTGAGTCACCTGGCCCACCTGCAAGACCGACCGGATTTGGGCGATCGCTGGCAAGCCGAAGCCGCTATTCTGAAGGCCAATTTTGAACGGGATTTTTGGCTAGCGGATCAGGGCTATTGCGCCCTGGCGCTCGATGGCCAGGGGCAACCCGTGGACAGCATTACGTCAAATCCCGGCCATTGCCTGGGGTTGGGCATTTTCTCCCCAGAAAAGGCCCGCAGCGTGGCCGAACGGCTCCGGGCTCCCGATATGTTCAGCGGTTGGGGCATTCGCACCCTCAGCAGTGCTTCCCCGGCCTACAACCCCATGGGCTACCACGTCGGCTCGGTATGGCCCCACGATAATGGCTTGATTGGGGCGGGGTTGCGATCGCTGGGCTACACCGACCAGGCGTTAGAAATTGCCCAGGGCATTTTTGACATGACCAGTGTGCAGCCATACCAGTGCCCACCGGAGCTATTTTGCGGTTTTGAGCGCACCCCCACCAATCGGCCCGTGCGCTACCCGGTGGCCTGTTCGCCCCAGGCTTGGGCCACGGGTACGGTGTTCCAACTGTTGCAAATCATGGTGAACCTGGTGCCCGATGTGCCCAATAACTGTCTCCGCATTGTGCAGCCCACCCTGCCCGAATCGGTCAGCTATTTATCGCTGCGGAATTTCAAAGTCGGCCATACCTTACTGGACCTAGAGTTTGAACGATCCCAAGAGGCCACCGCCTGCCGGGTAGTGCGTAAGCGGGGCAACCTGCGGGTGGTGATCGAAGCGTGAGCCTAAGGAACGGTGATCCGGGCCGCTTACCCAGCTCGGATGAAAAGCGGCTACCATGAACACTCATCATAAAACCCTAATTTTTTCAGCAGTTTTTTCACTTAAATCCTGTAAATCCTGATTTTAATATGAGCGTTTTAGCCCATGGCCAAGCGATCGCTCCGGGCCTCAGCCGCTGGCATTCAGCGGGTGAAGCGGGGGTTTGCCCTCAAGGGGTGGACCCAAGACAATTTGGCGGCAGAGGTTAACCTCAAAACCCGCCAGCCGATCTGGCGTTTGTTTACTGGACAGCCCATCGATCGGCAAGTGTTCATGGATGTGTGCCATATCCTCGATTTAGACTGGCGCGAGATTGCCGACCATCCCCCTGCGGAGTTTCCTGATCCTGGAGATCTCCCTGGGATTTCGCCAGATGCGACCTGGTCTGAAACGGCTGCGCCCGACATTGACGAATTGGTGACCCAGGTGCGATCGCAGCACCACGACACCATTCAACAGCGGTGCGGCATTTTGCAACTGCTCGACATCCATCACCCGGTCAACCTGGATGATATCTACGTCGATGTGAATATTTTGGCGGCGATCGCCAGTCAGCAA
>JAQCHG010000596.1 GCA_027619675.1 Cyanobacteriota bacterium | reverse complement strand
ATTCCCTTACCTAACCTCAGTTCGGGATAAGTTGATGGAGGGGATGCCGTGACGCTCCACCCCAGAGAGTCAGTAGGGGCGCAGGGGTCTGCGCCCTGAAAATGTATCGGGCAACCGAATATCTGAGTCCAACTTCGGGCGGGAATTCCACTGATTGCAGGGCGCAAACCCTTGCGCCCCTACAGAAACGGGAATGCCGCTTAACCCGAACTCAGGTTACGCAGTTACATTGATGAACAAGGGGCTTAAGCCCCTTGTCCCCCAGGAGCACCGAGCATTCGGAAGCCTGTTGCGTAAGTTCTAGATCGGGTTGAATACCCACCAGAGATGTGACGGCTGGGCCGGTAGGATCTAGACTTTCTGCGGTGGAGGTGCGAGACTTGCGAGGCTGCCAGCCCCCTGGCACTGATGACCCTGGTCAGGCGTCTTCACATCCTGTCGAGTTCTGCCTTGGGAGAAACCTAAGATTGCGCTTTGATTGGCTGATTCCGGCAACATTTGGGGTAACCAGTGCCCTCGTGCTGACGTTACCTGCCCAGGCGGCAGAACTCCAATCCTGGTGGTTTGATGCCCGCCAAAATCGTCTGGTGTTCACCACAGACTCAGGGGTGCAGCCCCAAGCCCAGATGATTTTCAACCCCACCCGCATCGTCATTGACCTGCCGGGCACTACCTTGGGGCGACCCACCGCCACCCAAAGCGTGGGGGGAGCCGTGCGGGAAGTGCGGGCAGGCCAGTTCAACGACACCACCACCCGCTTGGTGATTGAGCTGAACGAAGGCTACACGGTTAACCCCCGGCAAATTGAGGTGCGGGGCATCCGCGCCAACGAGTGGGTGGTGCAACTGCCGAGCGGGTCAGCCCCCCACCTCAGCCAACGGGGGACACGGGCACAACCGCCGCTAACGCAGTGAACGGCACTGTGATTCGGGGGGCTGCCACCCAGGTGGACAACATTCTCACCACCCCAGACGGGTTCTTTATTCGCACACGGGGTCAAGCGCCAGCCATCGAGGTGGAGCGACGGGGCGGCGGAGATCAACCCCGGCAAATTGTCGTGAATATCCGCAACAGTTCGATCTCAGCCTTTTTGCGGCCCCAGGCGTTACCCGTCAACCGCTACAGCGTTACCCGTTGGGAGGTGAACCAACTGCCCCAGGATCCCCCCGTTACCCAGGTGGTGATGACCCTGGCCCCCGGCAGCCCCGACTGGCAGGTGACCGCCAGCCGCCTGGGGGGTGTTGTCCTGCTGCCGCCTGCGGGCACAAGCATTGCCTCGATTCCCGATCAGGCCCCAGGGCCAGCCAACCCCATTAGTGTCGATCCCTCTCCTCTGCCCCCCCGTCCCCAACCCACGACGCCTCCCCCGCCGATTAACAATAGCCAGGTGGTGGTGGTGCTGGATCCCGGCCATGGCGGGCGGGATCCCGGTGCGGTGGGGCGCGGTGGCTTGCAGGAGAAAACGGTGGTGTTGCCGGTCTCCCTGCGGGTGGCAGAAATTCTGCGTGCCCAGGGCATTCAGGTGATCATGACCCGCTCTGACGATCGCACCTTGGATCTAGAGCCTCGGGTGACCATCGCCAACCAGGCCAACGCCACCGTTTTTGTCAGCATTCATGCCAACGCCATTAGCATCAGTCGCCCCGAGGTGAATGGCATTGAGACCTATTACTTTTCTGAGTCGGGGCGACGGCTGGCGGAAATCATCCACGACAGCATTTTGCCCGCCTCGGGAATGCGCGATCGTGGGGTGAAGCAGGCCCGTTTCTACGTGCTGCGGAACACCAACATGCCCGCCACACTGCTGGAAATTGGTTTCGTCACCGGCAGCGAAGATGCCCCCCGCCTGTCTGATCCCGCCTGGCGGGAACGCATGGCCCAAGCGATCGCCGACGGCATTATCCGCTACCTACAAGGGGGATAGGTGGGGATAGCACGATCAAGTCCCCATCACGCCCTAGGGTTCCTAACAAGACTCCAAAGGTTTGGCGGTAGCGGGGAATAGGTGTGCGATGCTGAGAAATGCTTTCTTTATTTGACGACTACCCGTAGGCACGCCGATGGACGACAAGTTTATGCTGATGATTCCGGGGCCGACCCCGGTGCCGGAAAGCGTTTTGCAGGCCCAGGCCAAGCACCTCATTGGTCACCGCAGTGGTGAGTTCAGCCAAATCATGGCAGACATCACCGAGAACCTGAAGTGGCTGCACCAGACCAAAAACGATGTGCTCATGCTGACGGCCAGCGGTACTGGGGCCATGGAAGCCGGCATCATCAACGTGCTGAGTGCGGGCGATCGCGTGCTGGTGGGTAGCAACGGTAAGTTTGGAGATCGCTGGGCACAGGTTTGCCACGCCTACGGGCTGCAAGTGGACACGATTGAGGCGGAATGGGGCAAACCCCTAGACCCCGCCGCCTTTCAAGCCGCCTTGGCGGCAGATACCGCTAAAACCATCAAAGCGGTGATCGTCACCCACAGCGAAACCTCCACCGGGGTGCTGAACGATTTGGAAACGATCGCCAAGCTCACCCATGACCATGGGGCGCTGATCTTGGTAGATGCCG
>JAQCHG010000595.1 GCA_027619675.1 Cyanobacteriota bacterium | reverse complement strand
CTTTTACACCGATGTGTACCGCTGCCTGCGCCCCGGTGGTTTAATGACCGCCCAAAGCGAGTCCCCCCGCTTTAACCAGCGGGCCTTTGTGGATCTCAACCACTGTTTGAAGGATATTTTTGGCGAAGATCAGGTCCACTGCTACTTGGCCTTTATCCCCACCTATCCCACGGGCATGTGGAGTTTCTCCTTTTGCTCGAAGGGGGGCGTGCATCCCGTGCAGGATCTGGACCGCGATCGCGCCCGCCAGTTTGCCCAGGCGGAAGGGCTGCAATACTACAACGCCGACATCCATCAGGCGGCCTTTTGTCTGCCCACCTTTATCCGCACGCTGCTGACCCGTGATGGGGTCGCAACTCCCGCCTAGGGTTCACACCATCAGCCAGAACCCTTGCGACATGAGGGTTCTGGCCCCTTCATGGTTGGTCAGCGTCCGAGGGATAGCCACGGACGCAGCCATGGTGATGGGGCAGTGGTTGGCTAACCGCGCCCCATCAGGCGGGGGGGATGGCGGGCGGCAGGTCGAGGGTCTGGCTGACCTGCAACACCCGCGATCGCAGCCAGCGACAGGCGGCAGCGTTATCGGTCATCCGGTGCCAGCGCATGGACACGGTGAAACCCGGCAGCGGTAGGGGCAGGGGTAGCAACTTCAAGGGCTGGCTGTGGGCAAAGGTTAAGGCAATCCGGTGGGCTAGGGTGGCAATCACATCGGTTTGGGCCACCACAAAGGGGGCCGCGAGAAAATGGGGAAGGGATAACACCACCCGTCGTTGCAGATGGTGGTGGGCGAGTAGGGCATCGACTCGGCCCGTGCGGTCTTCCATCACCGACACCAACAGATGGGAGGCGGCGACGTAGTCTTCTAGGGAGAGGCGATCGCCGATGGTGGGGTGATCTTGGCGGCAAAGACAGGTGTAATGCTCGGTAAACAAGGTCTGTGTCCGATGCTCTGGCACCACTTCAGGAAAGACGCCACAAACCAGGTCGATTTCGCCCCGGTCGAGCAACGCCAACAGTTTGCCGCGATCGCCCGATCGGATCTGGAGCCCCACCCCAGGGGCCACGGTCTGCAAGTCGGCCATGAGGCGGGGCAAGAGGGTCAGTTCTCCATAGTCAGACATGCCCACCCCAAAGACGCGATCGCTGGTGGCAGGGTCAAAGGGGGCGGGGTCCACCAGGGCCGCTTGAATCTGCTGTAGGGCTGGGTGCAATTGCTGCCCCAGGGCGATCGCCGTGGGGGTCGGGCGTAGCCCCGTCGCCGTCCGCAGAAATAGGTCATCCCCCACCAGTCGCCGCAGCCGCTTGAGGGCGTTGCTGGTGGCGGGTTGGCTCAGCCCTAGACGCTGCCCAGCCCGACTGACGTTTTGCTCTGCCATCAGGGCGTCAAACACCACCAGCAGGTTTAAATCAATGGCCGCTAAATTGATGTGGTGAATATCTTTCATCCCAAATATCCATTGGACAAATGAATTATGGCTGATTCAGGATGAAGGCATCCACGGGTCAATAGGTTGTGGCATCCATGAATATTGCGTTTATCGGCGTTGGTAATGTCGGCGCTCCCCTCGTCGATCATCTGCAAAGGCTGGGACACCAGGTGACGATCGCCGCCCGAGATCCCCAATCATCCACGGTGCAGGCAGCCCTGCAACGAAATCCTCAGTTGGCGGTGGCTCCGCCTTTGGCGGCGGTGGAGGCGGCGACGGTGGTGTTTTTGGCCACCCCCTTTGCTGCGAATGAGGCGGCCTTGGCTGGGGTCAAAACGGCCCTAACCGACAAAATTTTGGTGGACTGCACCAACCCGGTGGGGCCAAACCTTGCCCATGGGCTGCACAGCACCCAGGCGGGGGCTGAATTTGTGCAGGGGCTGGTACCCGCCGCCAAGGTGGTGAAGGCGTTTACCATCTACGGCTATGAGAATTTTGACGACCCGGCCTATCCCGGCTATGGGGATCTGAAACCGGCCATGTTGCTGGCGGGCAATGACGCGATCGCCAAGCAGACCGTGGCCGATTTTTGTCAGGCCCTCGGTTGGGAACCCGTGGATGTGGGTGGCTTGGCCATGGCCCTCCACCTAGAGCATATGACCCTGCTGTGGATTCAAATGGCCCGCGTCCAAGGGGTCGGCCCCGGTTTTGTCTGGGCACGGCTCAGCCGCTGAGGCGGTGGACCTGCCTCGCCAGAGCGTTCAACCCCAATGATCGTGAGGTTCCCTACCACTGATTTCCCCGCCAACTTCACTACCTCAAGACCAAGCCTGCCTAAGGCAAGATGGGCTAGCTTAGAAAGCATCTCCCTAACACCTGGGGACAGGCATCATGTTGGAATGGTTGGCGGTTTCCACTGGAGTCGAGTTGGGAAAATTGGTCCTCGATCAGGTGCTCGATCTCAGTAAGCCTGTATTGGAAGGCTATGTCGAGGATTTTTTCAAAGATTGTTTGGATGGCGGCGTCGCCCGTCTGAAGGCCAGCCAGTTAAAACCCGCCATGGCCACGGCGATCGGGGTCTTTATCCAGCGGTTCATTAAGGAACTGCAATTCAACGATGTGCCTGACACCAGCATTGATCA
>JAQCHG010000594.1 GCA_027619675.1 Cyanobacteriota bacterium | reverse complement strand
CATTGGCGTTGTGACCGCCCCCTCCACCCTCAGCCCCCAAGGGCGAGCCGTTACGATTGAAAATCCTTTGCTGCGGGCGGGGCTGGCCCTGGCGGGGGTCAACACTCGTGCCAGCGGCGGCGACGATGGCGTCCTCACCGCGTTAGAGGCCGCCAGCCTTAACCTGCTGGGCACCCAACTGGTGGTCTTGTCCGCCTGTGAAACGGGCCTAGGGGATATCGCCAATGGGGAGGGGGTTTACGGTCTGCGGCGGGCCTTTACCCTGGCTGGGGCCGAAGCCCAACTGATTAGCCTCTGGCAGGTGGATGACTACGGCACCCAAAGCCTGATGACCCAGTATTACCAGGCTTTGCTGCAAGGGCAGGGGCGGGCCGCCGCTCTGCGCCAAGTGCAGTTAACCCTGCTGCGTTCCCAAAGTCCCTACGCCCACCCCTATTACTGGGCTGCCTTCATCCTCACGGGAAACTGGCAGCCACTCGACTAAGGGGATTGTTTGGAATGAATATACCGCTGTGGGTAGGTGTCGAGGGAGGAGACCCAACATTCTGAGCGGGTCACTCCTTTCTCAGAGATCGCCTAAGTCGAGCCCACCAAGATTTCAGTCATAGGGGGCCTTTGATCCCAGGGGGATCAATTTTCGAAGTAGTCAGAGTCCGTCTCAGGAATTCTGACCAGTCTGTGGCTGACACCAACGCCATGCTCAATCATGTACTTGGCCAATTGAGGGCCATCCACCAGGACGATCCGCTCCACAGACTCGGCAAACTCAATCGCTTGCTTTGAGTACCCAGACGTTGTGATAAATACCCCTTTGGTAGCCCTTTGCCCAGCTAGCGCCCCATAGAATCCCTGCACTTCAGGGCGACCAACGGTACTTTGCCAACGCTTTGCTTGGACATAGACCTTTTCTAAGCCCAGGCGGTCGAGTGAAATGATGCCATCGATACCGCCATCCCCTATCCCCCCTACCCGCTTGAGCGCATCCCGGCTAGTGCCGTAGCCCATGGCATGTAGCAAATCAAGAACAACCGATTCAAAAAACTGGGGACTTGCATTCGCGATTAGCTCTAGCAACTCTGAAGCCACAGACGCCTCAATCTCACTGAGGGCCTGATCCAGGCGATCGTCTGGGCTCAGCGTGACTTCACGAGATGCATTGTCAGGGCGGCGCTGTTGGTCAGGCTCATCATCAGTCACCGTCAGTTCTGGACGTAAGCGAGCCACATCTTGATAACTGGTGGCAACCTTCTCCACCACATTGGTGGTAAGGGGTGGGGGATTTTGCGCAGCAAAGTTCAAGCCAGCGGGAGTAAGACGCCAGTAGCCACGATTGGGACATTCGCTCAAACCCGCACGTTTGAGCCTATCGTGTGCCCAACCCGCACGGTTTTTATAAACTGGCTGCACACCACTCGGCAATCTCTCAATTCGATCCTCATTGGATAGACCCAGCGCATCGGCAGCAGCATCGTGAACTTCCCGAGCACGGGCTCCATCGGGATGAGCAGCCAAATAACGCAAGATGGGCTCAATGAACTGATCGTATGTCGGTACAGCCAAACCGTTTGCCTAAGCTACTTGCTTGCCCTGGTTGAACACCAAACGTGTTCCCCGGTGACCATCATCCTAAATCTATTGGTCTTTAACCGGGTGAGACTTGAAACGGTTTTGCATAAAGAAAAACAGAAGCCCACAGGAAACAGTTTCCGTGGACTTCTAGAGCAAGAGCATTTTTCAGAGTTGCTAGAGGGGGTTGGATTTGACTGGGGCCATGGGACGGACCCGAGGCTTGCCCTTGCTGGGGGCTGGACTCCCCCGGCGAGCTCCCATGGGTTTGCGGCCACCGCCACCTTTTTTGCCGCCGGGTCCCTTCCGCTTCTTGGGTGGCACAATGCCCACCAAGGTAGCCTGCTGGATGACAAGGGCTTTTTCCTGGCGCTCGACTTCGAGGTCCCAAAAATAGCCGACGGTTTTGGGGCTGGGTAACGGGCCAGCCACATTTAAACGAAAGGCTTTGATGCCTTTGCCCTCTTGCTTGGCCCCTTGCAAAATCTTGACCACCACCGATGCGGTGTCTTCCTCGTATTTCAGCACCTCCCCACGAATGGAGAAGTAATTGTCCTGGGGGTCGGGGACCGCCTCGGGATCGGTGCCGTCTTCGCTGGCCTCTTCTCCGGGTAAACCCAGGGTTTTCGGTTCCCAGACCCCAACGATTTGCAGGTGCAGATCGACCTCTAAGGTGTGCTCATCCTGACGGGTGCGGGGATACACTACCCAGAGGTGGGGAGCCGCCAAATCAATGTGTTTTTTTACCAAGCTGGTGACCCGACCCAGCAGCACTGAGTCCACCACGGTGCCCTCGGCGGTGATTAAGTTACCCCGGTTGAACTGCTCCTCAGAGGGTTCGTAGGTGCCACGCACCAAGCCAATGGCGCGATACTGGCGGGGCTCACTGGGGGGAGAAATGGGCTGGGGTACCGTGACCACCGGAGCCGCCGCCTCAGGGGCTGCGGGGGCCGGGGTCGCTGCGGGGGCAGACGCCGCTGGAACGTCAGCGGGCTTATCGGGGC
>JAQCHG010000593.1 GCA_027619675.1 Cyanobacteriota bacterium | reverse complement strand
GAATGCCACGGATTGCAGGGCGCAAACCCATAGCCCAAGGGGCATGGCTTCGCTAGTGCGCCCCTACAGAAACAGGAATGACGCTTAACCCGAACTCAGGTTAGGTAGGAACGTTTCAGGGGACGGGTACTTAAAAAGCACCCGTCCCCTAACCATGCCTAACGGGAGTAAAGACCCATCACCTCCGTCAGCGGCATCCGGGACTGGGTACCCACACTCCAGGCCGATTCATGCCCTCGGGCCAGGTGATCCGCCGCCGCACAGGCAATCATGGCGGCGTTGTCCGTGCAGTATTTCAACGGGGGAAATAGAACCGTGAAACCGTGATCCGCCGCCGCTGCGGTTAACTGCTGTCGCAGCCCCGAGTTGGCCGCTACCCCACCCCCCACGGCAATGGTGGTGAGGCCATAATCCACAGCACAGTTGAGGGTGCGTTTGGTTAGCGATCTCACCACCGCCGCCTGAAAACTGGCCGCCAAATCCGCCACGGGCAGCGGGTCCACGCCCTGATCCTGGAGGGATTGCACCAGCCGCAGCACCGCCGTTTTTAACCCGCTGAAGCTGGAGTCATAGCGGTGGAAGCCCCCCTCCGGCAGGGAAATATTGCCCTCCGGTAGGGGGAAGGCGGTGGCGTCGCCCTTAGCTGCCAGCTTGTCAATGATGGGGCCACCGGGGTAGCCCAGCCCCAACAGTCGCGCCACCTTATCAAAGGCTTCCCCCGCCGCATCGTCACGGGTTTTGCCCAGCACTGTGTAGTCGCCACAGCCCTTGACGTGGATCAGGCTGGTGTGGCCACCGGAAACCAAGAGGCAGAGAAAGGGCGGCTGTAGCGTCGGCTCACTTAAATAGGCAGCATAAATATGCCCCTCCAAATGGTGGACACCGAGGAAGGGCTTTTGGTGGACCATGGCTAGGGTTTTGCCCGCCGTCAGCCCCACCATCAGCGCCCCCACCAGCCCCGGTGCACAGGTGGCGGCAACGCCGTCGATCGCCCCCCAATCCAGCCCCGCTTGGGCCAAAGCCGCCGCCGTAACCTCCCCCACATTCTCCACATGGGCGCGGGAAGCCACCTCTGGCACCACCCCGCCAAAGGGGCGGTGAATGGCAATCTGGGAAGCCACCACATTGCTGAGCACGGTGCGATCGCGCACAATTGCCGCCGCCGTCTCATCACAACTTGTCTCTAGGGCTAGGACCGTGGGCATGGGGAATGGAGAAGTCAAGAACAGGTCAAGGTCAAGTCAACAATCGTGACGGTGAATTGGGCCAAACTGAGGATTCACCAACCGTCACAAAGAGTTTTGAGAGATGTAAACCCCGCGCCAGCTTTGCTTTACCGGGTTTAGGAGGCGGGGTATGATGCCTGCAATGTTGGGTGAAAATCCCTACAAATAACTTAACTTTCTGTGTCCATAGACCTTGGTCTTTGCGTAATAAAGGGAAACACTGTATGCGACGGTTGTTTGCTCTAGTCTTAGCAGTTTCACTGTGGTTCGGCGTTGCCCTGCCAGCCTCTGCCGATGTGGCCGGTCTCACCCCCTGTGGTGAATCCGCTGCATTCCAGCAGCGGGCTGCCAATGCCACCACCGACGCGGCGAAAGCCCGATTTGAATTCTACGGCGAGTCTTCCTTGCTGTGTGGCCCCGAAGGGCTGCCCCACCTGATTGTGGATGGGGATCTGGCCCACCTGGGGGAATTTATCATTCCTAGCCTCCTGTTCCTGTACATTGCAGGCTGGATTGGCTGGGTCGGTCGGTCTTATCTCATTGCCGTGCGTAACGAGAAAAGCCCTGAAGAGAAGGAAATCATTATTGATGTGCCCCTGGCCGTCAAATGTTCCCTTTCTGGGTTTGCTTGGCCCCTAGCTGCGGCTAAGGACATGCTCAGCGGCGCAATGTTCGCTAAGGATGACGAGATCACCGTATCTCCCCGTTAAGCGTGGCCCGTGAGTTCACCATTGTCAGGAGAGCACCATGGATAACTTTCTGAAGTACCTGTCCACCGCCCCCGTGTTGGCGGCGGCCTGGATGTTTATCACCGCAGGCATTTTGATCGAATTCAACCGCTTTTTTCCCGATTTGCTGTTGCATCCCTAGGGATTAAGCGGCTTTTGCATAACTGCTGTGATTCATCTGTGTGAGTAGGAGAAGCACGATACATGTCAGAGTTCATCAAGCCGATGGGTGACGCCCAGGTGGGTAACCTGGAGACGCCCCTCAACTCGTCGGGCTTTACCAAAGCCTTTATCGGCAACCTGCCCGCCTATCGCCAAGGGCTGTCCCCTCAGCGACGCGGGCTAGAAGTGGGGATGGCCCACGGTTATCTGCTATACGGGCCGTTTGCCCTGTTGGGTCCCCTGCGGGATTCCGACATCCCTGGCCTTGCGGGGCTCTTGGGGGCTGCGGGCCTCGTGATGATTTTGACCGCCTGTTTGTCCATTTACTCCGGTGCTGGGGTAAGTGGGGCCGTGTCTAAATCGACTGCACCTTTTACGCCCCCAGAGGCGTTTAGCACTAACGAAGGCTGGAGCGAGTTTGCCGGTGGCTTCCTGATTGGTGGCATCGGTGGCGCGACGTTTGC
>JAQCHG010000592.1 GCA_027619675.1 Cyanobacteriota bacterium | reverse complement strand
ATCAGCTATACTCCTTGTCCGGCAAGGATTTGAGGGTTGAGCGAAGTCGAAACCCGTCTGCAAGATAATTAAGCTTACCTACTTAGTTGGCGTCGAGGTACGAGACCCAACATGCTGAGCAGATAATTTCTGGCTCAGAGAGCGGCTAAAAGGGCAGCTTTTTCTTGCTGACTTTGTCGCGATCGTAGTCCAGCTCCTTCAGCTTCTTCATAATTCGGCCAAAGTATTCCCCGAGGTATTGCTCCAGGGTGGTGATTTCCGCCTTATCAATGCCGAAGGTGGTGTACACCTCGTCCATGGGGGCAATGATTGGTTCCGTGCCCACAATCACTTCCGTAAAGGCAAGGCGATCCGCCAGGTTCCAGCCCCACTGAAAGGCGGAGGCAAATTTACGCACCACCCGCAGTAACCCTAGGGGCATGGTGGCGGTTTTGGCGGACTGCCCCGAGAGCCGTTCGCAGAGACGAATGATTTCGTAGGCTCCCCAGGCACGGGTGCCCGCCAGGGGAAAGCTGCGGTTTTCGGTGGCGGGGTTGCTCAGGGCGGCGATCGCAAACCGGGCAATATCCTGGGTGTCCATGTAGGCCATGGGGGCGGCTTCGCCCATCACCCACACCGCCTGCTTTTCCAAAATCGGAATCGCATACTGGCCAATCAACCCCTGGAGAAACCCACAGGGCCGCAGAATCGTGTAGGGCAGCTCCGATTCCACCAGAAACTTTTCTGTGCAGCGCTTGATGTCCATCAGCGGCACATGGGGATATTTCTCAGAATCGAGGATGGAGAAAAAGACGAAGCGCTGAACACCAGCGGCCTTGGCCGCCTTAATCAGATTCACCTTGCCTTGCCAGTCCACCTTTTCAGCGGTGTCGGTGGGACGGGCCGTCGCGGCATCAATCACCGCATCGACCCCCTCTAGGGCCGGCGGTAGGGTGTCAGGGCTGCACAGGTTGCCCCGCATCAGCTGCACCCCCCATTCCCGCAGGAAGGCGGCCCGCTGGAAGCTCCGCACCAGGCACTGGACCTCGTGACCTTCGCCCAGGGCGCGGCGCACCACCTGGCGACCTAACGTGCCCGTCGCACCAACAACCAACAGCTTCATGAAAACTAGGATACAAAAGTTTACGTTTCTCTAACCATAGCAGATCAATCCCAATCCTCCCCGTTAGGGGCTGGGCTTGATTGTGAAACGTGCCCCGATCCCCTATTCTTCGCCCCCTTGCAGGCGCAGCATCAGAAAGCCCAGGGCTAAGCCCACCAGGGTCAAGGTAAAGATCAGGATGGAGGTGTTAAAAATCTCGCCGCCCATGGGGTATTCACTCCTATTGCGTTGGGACTGCACATGAGAAATCGCGTTGGTTACGCAGGAGTTATTTTACAGTTTTAAGGGTTCTCCACAGAAAACCTCAGCTAGCCATGGCGGTTTCCCATCCCCTTGACGATTCCATTTGTGTGGTGAACGGGCGGCTAAAGGCGGCGCGATTGGGCCTCGCCCTAGAACGACGGGGGGAAACCCTGGTGCTGCGGGGCACCCTGCCCCCCCGCCCTGGCAGCGATCGCCAACGGCCCCACCAGCAGCGCATTCCCTTGGGCCTACCCGCCACCAAGGCCGGACTCAAGCAGGGGGAAAAAGAAGCCAAGGTAATCGCCGCCCGCCTCATTGAACGCAGCTTTGACTGGAGTACCTATTTGCCCCTCCCTGGTGGGGTGCGGGCTTCGGATGATTTACCTGAGAAGGTGGCAGCCTTTGAGCGCCACTATTGCCAGCGACGACAGGGGGAA
The DNA here is from genome assembly GCA_027619675.1 of Cyanobacteriota bacterium. Taxonomy (GTDB): domain Bacteria; phylum Cyanobacteriota; class Cyanobacteriia; order Phormidesmidales; family Phormidesmidaceae; genus PCC-6406. The sequence continues at coordinate 798 of JAQCHG010000592.1, read as the reverse complement.
CCCGGCGCGATCGCCGCCTCGATCCACACCACCTGGGACAAGACCTACGCCCCCTATCTACGCAAACTCCTGGCCACCTGCGATCGCCGCCCCAACCTGGGCCTAGGGGAGGCCATTCTCGTCACCATTAAAACCACCCGCCCCCACTCCCGCAGTCGTCAGGTGTGCTGCACCGCCCTCAGCGCCTTTGCCGACTTCCTCCAACTCGATCTGCCCGACGAGGTGAAAACCCTGGGGGGCAACTATGGCAGCCATCGCACCCAACGGCGGCATCTGCCCACGGATGCAGAAATCTTGCACTGGTTTGAGGCCATCCCTAACCCCCACTGGCGCTTTGTCTATGGGGTTATGGCCACCTATGGCCTCCGCAACCACGAGGTGTTTTTCTGCGATTACCAGTCTTTACGCCAGGGGGATGCTGAGGCGGCCATTGAGGTGCTGGATACCACCAAAACCGGAGCCCACGATGTTTGGCCCTTTCCCCCTGCTTGGGTGGATCGCTTTGATCTGCGGGCGGGGAGTCTGCCCGCCATTGAGACGAACCTAGACAAAACCACCCTGCAACGCATTGGTCAGCAGGTGTCCCTCCAGTTCCGCCGCTATGGCATTCCCTTTACCCCCTACGATTTGCGCCATGCCTGGGCCGTGCGCACGATTTTGCTGGGGTTACCCGATACCGTAGCGGCCCGCATGATGGGCCATTCTGTCGCTATCCACAACCGCACCTACCACCGTTGGATTACCCGCCGCGATCAGCGTCAAGCGGTGCAGGCCGCCCTCGGGCAGCACCCAGATGGG
>JAQCHG010000591.1 GCA_027619675.1 Cyanobacteriota bacterium | reverse complement strand
CAAGGGGTGTCTACGAGTTGCAGCGAGCCCAACGCACCGCAGTTCCATTCAACCGCCATCGGTGCGTTTGCCCTCATCAACACACCCGCTCAACAGGAATCTCAAATATAAAGGATTTGATTTTCTATCTCGTCAGCCGTAGTGCTGTTCAGAATTGTGAGCAACCTCCTCACAATCTCTTGATATGGATTTCTGACTGCAATGATGATGCCGCAATGAAGACGCGATTGCTCAAAGTACTCTCTCGCCAAGTCCTCAAAGTCGGTACGATTATGCGTCATGATGGCCGCTTTTTGGCTCGTGGCGTATGCTAGCTGTTGTGCATCGGTTTTACCAAGCTGACCCGCTTGCTGAGTTGTGGTCGCCTCAAACCCACGGGAACGTAACAGATTGGCCACCAGCACATCGACATCTTCGTCCAAATAAACGTGGATAAAAATGTCAGTCATGCTGGACGCACTCGTGGATCTATAAGTGCATCAGGCACTCGGTTGCGTTCAATGTATTCATTGATATCTGCTTGATGGTCTAGGTAGTAACTCAACGCATCGAATACTTGCGCTAAGGCGAGATGCGGCAAACGATTCGGAATTTCCTCTGGTGAAACTCCAATTCGCCACATTTCAACGATCGCCCGCACCGGAGTCCGTGTACCTCGAATAATCGGCTCGCCTTTCAGAATCTCACTATGCCTGACAATGTGACAGTGCTCCGTTGCTTGCAACATGCCGTTTCTTCCTCAATGCCTCGCCTCTGCTTGAGCGAAACCTGTTGTCGCCACCTTGATTTTAGGGCTAGTTAGGCGATGTCGTGCTGTGGTGCAACACAACCACCGCTCCGCATCAACCAGCGTGATGTGTGGGACGGTTACCTTACAGCAAACCCAAGCACCTATGGTGTTGACCGTAAATTGCAAGGCAGCGGTAGTTGGGCGATCGGCAGCAAGTCACCAACATTTACCAGGAGTTTGTCTATCAATTCGCGACTGTAAACGCCCCGCCTCAGGCTTTTTAGGCGCAACGGTTGGGCAAGGGAATGATGCTGTTAGGGGTGACGGGGGTCTGCGATCGCTGCACCCGCACCTGGGTAACCACAAAAGGGGTATTGGCGGAGAGGTGTAGGGTCTGTACCTGGTGGGTGTAGACCGCCAGCACTTGGGTGGGCAGGGGGCGATCGCCGCTGAGGGGAATTTGGCGATCGGGGGTGTGCCCTAGGGCCACACAGTCTCCCCGGTGATTTAACGCGATTAGGGTTACGGGCTGGCTGGCCCGCACCCAAAGCTGTACCTGCATCAAAGGCTGGGTTAACTCTAGGCTAAAGCCCCGCTTACCCATGGCGGGCATCCACACTATCTGCCGCTGACCGTGGATGAAGTGGGGGTTGGAGGGACGCAGGGCGATGGCATCTTTGACCCCAATGCCCAGGGGAGAATACTGATAGGTGACCCGTTCGTAGGGGTTCAGTAGTTGAAAGGGCAGGGTGTGCCAAGGGGCACGGCCAGGACCATGGTCAGGGGACGTTGGCCCGGATGGAACCGGATGAACGTCGGTGTTGTGCGGCAGCATGACGATTGTGGTAGACATCCCAGTGAGCTTTAACGCTTGACTCCAGATACAGAGAAGACCGTACTGATTTCGTCGTGAAAGCCGCGCCCTGTGGCACTTTTGCAAGTGGCAGCCCAGCGCCAGGACTGTCCGGAAAGGGCCAAAAGGGGGTGAAACCCCCACCCCCCTTGCCATCAGCAGTTTATGGGGCCTTGATGATCCAGGGGCACTTCCTTCAACTGTCCTTTATCAAAAAGCCCTTGAGGATCCACCTGTGCCGATGTGAGCGCCATCACCACCGAGTCTGGGAAAGATCACGGAATTCCCCAGGGCTCATCACGGGAACTGGGGTTGGGGGTTTGTACATTACAAGTAAGCTGCGCGAGCAAGTTGCGTTTAACCCTTCCTCCCATGGCGAAGCCCTGCACCAAGCCCCTCAAGCAAAATCCTTTCGTCACCTATCGCGACCCCCAAACCGGACGTTGGGTTGTGGTAAAGTCATAGCCCCCAAGGGCACTGTTCACCTTGGGGGCGGTGCCTAGTCTTAATCCTTCTGTTCCGCTGTGGCTACAGTCCCCCTCTACGATTGCGTCATTGTGGGCGCAGGCCCTGCTGGTGCTACGGCTGCCTATCACCTCGCTAGGCGTGGCCACAGTGTTTTATTGGTTGAAAGGGCAACGTTGCCCCGCTATAAGCCTTGTGGCGGCGGGGTGTCGCCCCAGATTGCCCAATGGTTTGATTACGATTTCACCCCTGTCATCTCCCAGGTGGTGACCCAGGTGCGGGTGACCTATCGCCAGCAGGATGAGGTCTGTATGTCTCTGCCGACGCCGGTGTGGATGGTGCGGCGCGACCAATTTGATCACTACATGGTGCAGCAGGCCCAAGCCCAAGGGGCTGACCTGTGGCAGGGTACGAAGGCTACAGGGGTAACGTTGCTGGCGACGGGGTGGCAGGTGGCCACCTCGGCGGGGGCGGTGGTGGGGCGCTATGTAATCGCGGCGGATGGGGCCAAGGGGCCGATGGCCAAGTGGGTGGGG
>JAQCHG010000590.1 GCA_027619675.1 Cyanobacteriota bacterium | reverse complement strand
CAGCTTAGCGAAGCTCTACGGCATGGCACCCGTGGATAACGGTCCTGAAGAACATATTTTGACCCCCTTCTCAGCGGTTTTGATTGAAGAAAACATCAAGCTGTTGGGGGATAACCTTTACATTCAGGCCTACTTCGATACCGAAAACTCGGTGAATCGATATCATGACCTGGTGAATTACGTTGCCCAGGCCACCGCCCCCCTGTCGGTCCCCGCCCCCGCCCGGATGGCTTAGCGCCAGTCGTGGCCATTTCGACAGCCTCAGCATCGGGGGCAGGGCTGGCGCTTTAGGCTCTGTGGGCCTTGTCAACGCTGCCCTCACCGAACCCCACGGCGTCATTTTCGCCCCTTTGCCTTTGGGGAGGATGCCAGGGACCGCAGGGTTCTGCCCTGGCTGCCGGGGAGGTTGTCGGGGGATGCGGGCGGTGTCAGGACTGGGGCGACGCAGGCCAAGGCGGCTGGATAACCAACATCAGGGGACACGATGGCAGACTACGGGGTTTGGGTTCAACAGTTACAGCAGCAGGTGGCTGCCGAGGAAGCCGCCTACCCCTTGGTGGATGCGGCCTGCCGCACCCGGTTTTGGTTGCACCCCGCCCCCACCGCCCGCGTGTGCCTCTTGTTCCACGGGTTTACCGCCAGTCCCCACCAGTTTGAGCCCTTGGGGCAACGGCTTCATCGGGCTGGCTATACGGTGCTTGCACCGCTGCTGCCGGGCCATGGGCGGGCCGGGGTATGGGGGCCAGAGCAGCCCCCGCCCCTGCCCGAAGCCCCTGAACCCTACTTGACCTTTGCCCAACGGTGGCTAGATTGGGCCAAGCAAATGGGCGATCGCGTGGCGGTGGGGGGCTTGTCCGGTGGGGGTACCCTGGCGGCCTGGTTAGCCTATGAACGCCCTGGGGAAGTGGATCGCGCCCTCCTCTTTGCCCCTTACCTGGGTGCGAGTCTGCGGGTGGTGGACCTGTTTGTTAAAACCCTAGACACCTACTTGGCGTGGGATAAAACCAATTACCTCAGCTATCCGGGGTTTGAAGCCAAGGCTCTGCGGGCCATGTTGACCCTGGGGGAACAGGTGCTGGCGCGATCGCGGCGGGACCCCTGCGCGCCTTTTTTCATCATTTCTAGCGAGAGTGACCAGGCGGTCAAAAATCTGGATCATCAAGTTTTGTTTAAGCGGGGGGTGGCGACCCAGCCCCGGTGCTGGTATCACCAATTTGGCCGCATCCTGGATATTCCCCACACCATGATGACCACCCAGGAGGGCAATGCTTACCAAGATTTGCTCAACACCCTCGCCCAGGCCTATTTAGAGAGCGATTTAACCTGGGCAGAGATTCAGGACATTGCCTACACCATGGCCAAGGGGCAACCCTTTGCCCAGGCCATTCGCCAATTGGGGTGGGGCGATCGCGCCAGCAAAGATCTGCCCGCCTTCATCACCCTGGTGGACAAGCGCCAAATTCTCCTAGACCGTCAGGAGGGTCCCCGCCGGGGTCCCCAGCGCCGTCGCCCCCGCGATCGCTAAGGGTTGTGTCATCCCCTCCTGCCCCATCAAGAGACTTCAGCCCCTTGTCCATCGGCGTGGCTGCGTCATTCTTGCAGTTCCATTGCCGCCCGATCCGGTTGCCGCCTGATCCTTAGCCTCTCTGCACGCGGTGCAGCCCATGATCTCGCGGGGATTGAATCACCCCCGACCGTGGGGCGCTAGCCAATCCTTGGGGTCAGGGCCAAGGGGAATCAAACCACCGGGGTTGAGGGGGAAAAGGTTGCCGTAGTAGTCACGGCGGATGGTGGCAAAGTCACAGGTGGCCGCCACCCCTGGCTGCTGGTACAGATCGCGGGCATAGGGCCACAGGTGGGCGTAGTCCCGCAGGTGGTGGCGATCGCACTTAAACAACCCGTGGTAAGCCGCATCAAAGCGGGCCAGGGTGGTGAAGAGACAGACATCCGCCAGGGTGAGGCCATCGCCACAGAGGTAGCGCTGATCGGCCAAGTGGGCATCAATGGCCGCCAAGCTGTCAAACAGCAACGTAGCGGCGGCTTCGTAGGCGGCTTGGCTGCGGGCAAAACCGCAGCGATACACCCCGTTGTTGATGGCGTGGTAGTTGCGATCGATCCAGCCATCAATCGCCTGCCGCTGTTCAGCCGGATATAAATCCCGTTCGGGCCACTGTGCCCAGGGGGTAAAGGCTTGGTTGAGTAGCTTGATGATGTCCAGGCTCTCGTTATTGACGATGGTTTGGGTTTGGGTGTCCCACAACACGGGTACCGTACTGCGTCCGCTGTAGCCCGGTTGGGCGGTCTGGTAGAGATCCGGCAGCGATCGCCAAGCCTTAGTTTCCTCCGCCTCGACTCCTGACGCAGAGGCGGGGGCAAATACCCAGCGGCCCTCATCGGGGGAGGGCACCACCAACCACTGGGGCACCACCGCCTCCAGCCCCTTTAAGGCCCGCACCACCAAGGTGCGGTGCGCCCATGGACAGCCCATGCCCACGATTAAGCGATATCGCCCCGGTGCCGGTGGATAGCGATCGTCCGTGAGCCCAGCGCGAAATTGGCTGGGGGGGCGCACATAGCTCCCCGCCGC
>JAQCHG010000589.1 GCA_027619675.1 Cyanobacteriota bacterium | reverse complement strand
AATACTTGGCGGTGGGGAGCCGCATTTTGGCGGTGGTGCAGCCCATCTACGATCAGCAGTCCCAGGCCAGGGGGGCTGAAGAGACCGCCATCACCGCTGGGGAATCGGGGTATCAGCGGGTGGCCCAGCAACTGAACGCCTCCCCCCAAGCGGCCCGCCTTAAAAAGCTGCTCCATGCCATTACCACCGACACGTGGGAAAGCAATGTCGCGGTTCTGGATCAACATGGGTTGGATTTTTTGGTGGCGACCGCCCACCAAATGGCCCCGACCTTGAAGGAATTGCGCTACCACCTAGAGCGGATTATTCGCCGCCTCAACCACCAAGACCGCTACACCCGCATTGCTCAAATTTTGGTGGATGCCTTTCAGCCCCTCTACCGCACGGATGAAGAGGGGACCTATCTCGCCATGGACGAAGAAGGCACCACCCTGCGGGATGCCACCGCCTTGGCCGCAGCGGAAACGGAACCCAGCCAAGGGGACACCCTGGTCACTGCCACCCGCATTACCAGTGGGGAGTCCCCCCTTGCCGATGGCACCATCGCCTATCCAGAACCCCGGTCTACCCCCGCGAGCAGCCCAGCCTCTGCCCTAAACCAGGGGTGCGATCGCACGAATTTATTTGCCCTGCGGCTGGAGATTATGCGCTACACCTCCCCCTTGCGGGCCAAGATTTTGCTGCTGTCCACCATCCGTAGCCCCTTCACCTTTAGCCACCAAGACTGGCTCACCTTGAAGGAAAAGACCCTAGACGACTTAATTCAGGATATTTTTCACTACTGCCCCACGTTTCACGACCTAGAGAGCAAACTCACCATCATTTCCCATTGCCTGGACAATGCCCATGAAAACACCCAGGCAGCGGGGGCGATTTTGCAGGCAATGAAGCCCTACTACGATGCGACCTCCTCCCTCTCAGCCCCTTCGGGCCAGGGTTAGAGCGGGGGGGCTCCCCCTGGGGAAACCTAAGCCTAATCGGTCTACTCGGCTCCGCCCATGGGGCTGATATCCCGTTCGGCCCTTGGCCGACCGCTTGCGTCAGGGGCTGAGCCCTGCACCCCTACGCAGCGCTGGTGTTAAACGGCAGGCATTTCCATCTCAATAGCCAGTATGGTCACCGTTCCCGCCGTCTGGGGGTGCCCGTTCCCAGAGGCCAAATTTGTCCCTAGAAAGTTCCCCGTCCAACGGGGTAACAGGGTAACTTGGGGATAACTTGCCCGGTAGGATGAAAGGCTCAATCGTCACCCCCCTCCGTCAGCATCCGCCCTTTATCGGTTCTCCATGACTCCCCAGGAACTGCTCGATCTCTATGCTGCCGGAGAAGTGAATTTCAAGGGCGTGGCACTGATCGCGGCTGATCTGATGCGGGCTGATTTAATTGGGGCCAACCTCCAGGGGGCGGATCTCGCCAGCAGTAACTTTACCCTGGCGTTTTTGACGCGGGTGAATTTGCAACAGGCCAATTTGATGCGGGCACAGTTGGCGGGGGCCAACTTAAACCAGGCGGTGTTAATCAAGGCCAATTTGGCCGATGCGAATCTCCACGGGGCGACGCTCCAGGGCAGCGATTTGCGCAGTGCCCAACTGCCCCTGGCGGACCTGATGGATGCCAACCTCGTGGAGGCGGATCTGCGGAATGTGGACCTCAGCGGCGCGAACTTGACCGGGGCCTGCCTACGGGGGGCCAACTTTCGGCAGGAACAACGCAACTATGCGGCTAACCTGCGGGGGGCCAATCTGCGCCACGCCGATTTGGAGGGGGCTAACCTGCGGGGGGCAGACTTAACCAATGTCAATTTACGGCAGGCGAATTTAGCCTTCACCAGCCTGCGGGGGGCTATCCTCCAGGGGGCCGATTTGGCCGGGGCCTGTTTGCAGGGGGCCAACCTCAGCGATGCCAACCTCAGCGATGTCAATTTGATCGGGGCGGATTTGAGTGACGTGTCGGCCCAGCGGGTCAATCTGGCCCGCAGCAATTTGAATCAAAGTAATCTCAACAGCAGTCGGTTTGCGGAAGCAAGCTTTAGCCAGGCCAGTTTGGTGGGGGCCACTCTCCAACGGGCTCAGCTCAACCGTGCGGATCTCAGCCGCAGTGATTTTTCCCGCGCTAACCTGCGGGAGGCGAGCTTGGTGGAAGCCTATCTGGGCCGCACGAATTTGACGGAGGCGGACCTGACGGAGGCGGTGTTGACGCGGGCCGAATTGAGCAGCACGAACCTGCTGAGTGCCTGTCTGGCGGGGGCCACCATGCCTGATGGCAGCATCCATACTTAGCTCGATCGCCCCATGGTTATGAGCCTCGACAAAGTTACGTTTTTTGACCGCTGGGCCAGCAGCTACGACTGCTGGGTGCCTTCGGTGTTTTACCAAGCGGTACACCAACGGCTGCTAACCACCGTCACCCTGCCTGCCCAGGCCCAGGTGTTGGAGTTGGGCTGCGGGACGGGTAAATTATTGCAGCGGTTGGCCGCTGCCTACCCTGACTGTCGGGGGATGGGGCTCGATTTCTCCCCCCGGATGGTGGCGATGGCCCAGACCCGGAACCGCTACGGCGATCGCCTCAGCTTCCGTCAAGGCTCGGTGGATCAGATTCCG
>JAQCHG010000588.1 GCA_027619675.1 Cyanobacteriota bacterium | reverse complement strand
CCACGGTGTACGACTTTGGCTTGGCCCCCACCCCCGCCATGTTCATGAGCACCATCACCCCCGGCTATCAGTGCGACGGGGCGATCATGCTCACCGCCAGCCACCTGCCCTTCAATCGCAACGGCCTCAAATTCTTCACCGCCCAAGGGGGCCTCAGCAAACCTGATATCACCGCCCTGCTGGACCTAGCCGCCGCTGGCCAGTTTGCCGTCAGCGATCGCCCCGGCCTCATCCACCACGAAGATTTTGTCAGCCACTACGCCCAGCAATTGGTTGACACCATCCGCATCGGCGTCAACCATCCCACCCACTACGATCAGCCCCTCCAGGGGTTGCACATCGTGGTGGATGCGGGCAACGGCGCGGGGGGCTTTTTTGTGGACAAAGTGCTGCAACCCCTAGGGGCCAACACCGAGGGCAGCCAATTTCTCGACCCCGACGGCACCTTTCCCAACCACATCCCCAATCCCGAGAACGCCGACGCCATGGCCGCCATCCGGCAAGCGGTTCTCAAGCACCGGGCCGACTTTGGCATCATCTTTGACACCGATGTGGATCGAGCCGCCGCCGTCGATGCCGCCGGCAACGAACTCAACCGCAACCGCCTGATTGCCCTGATGGCGGCGATCGTCCTGCGGGAGCACCCCGGCTCCACCATCGTCACCGGCTCCATCACCTCCGATGGCCTCACCCAGTTCATCACCCAGGAGTTGCAGGGCATTCACCATCGGTTTCGGCGGGGCTATAAAAACGTCATCAACGAAGCCCAGCGTTTGAATGCGGCTGGACAAGAGGCTTGGCTGGCCATTGAAACCTCCGGCCACGGAGCCATGCGGGAAAACCACTTCCTCGACGATGGGGCCTACCTAGTCAGCAAGCTCCTGATCGAATTGGCCCAGGCTCAGCAGGCGGGTCAGACTTTGACGGATCTGATCCTGTCCCTGCAAGAGCCCGTTGAGAGCCAGGAATTTCGCATCGCCATTCGCACTGTGGACTTTAAGCCCTACGGCACCAACGTTATTCAGCACCTACACGCCTTTGCCAGCAGTCAACCGGGGTGGTCGGTGGTGCCCAACAACTACGAGGGGGTGCGCATTGCCTGCCAAAATCCTGACGAGCAGGGCTGGTGTTTGCTGCGCCTCTCCCTCCACGACCCGGTGCTGCCGCTGAATGTGGAGGCGAATGTGGCCGGAGGGGTTAACCGCATCCGTCGCCAACTCTTTGACTGTTTGCAAAAGTTCGATGACCTGGATCTCAGCCCGCTCCAGGGCTAAGGGCTGCCCCCACCCCACAAATCTATAGGGATTTGCCGGAACCCCAGCAAGTCGCTAGGATGACCGCTATACTTCAAATTCCTCTGTCCGTCCATTCCGCATCAGCGCAGGGGTATTTGCTATTTGCTCGCAACGGCGGGGTTGGCCATGGCCTATTGGGAGTTTCTACTGCAAAAAGAGGGCGATCGCGATTGGCTGCCCCTAGAAACCGCCCACGTCGAGATTTTGGAAGGGCGCTACCGGATCATGGCCCACACCAGCCACCGGGAAACCCCGGTGCAGGTGCAACTGACCCAGCGACTAGACACCAGCCCCAGTAAACCCCGACGGCTAACCCGCCAGGGCCGCACCAACCCTGAAGGCTTGATGGCGGTGATGCCCTTTACCCAACTCACCGCCGGACGCTGGAACATCAGTTGTCAGGGCACCGAGGGGGAAGCCTGGGCCTATGGGGTGGAGTTGCGGGTGCTGCCCGTCACTGCCGACCCAGAGGATTGGGCACCGGATTGGGACCTGCCGGACCTGGCCCAGGCGCTACCGAACATGCCCGGTTTAGCGTCCCTGCGGGGAACTGCCATGGCCGCTGCTCATGGGACGGATCCAGATGCACCCCTGGCAATGCCTGCTGAATCTTCGCAATCCGTAGAAAGTACACCGTCGCCAGCTTCAGGCCCCCCCGCAGAGGCCGCCGTGGCGACCCCATCCGCTGGGGCAACCGCTGAGACCCCACCCCCCAGCACCGCCGCGCCGCCCCCCATTGATGGGGCCACCCTGACTGAACTGCCCCTAAGGCTGCGGCTACAGCAGCCGGCGATCGTCGCCCGCCAAGGGATTCCCATCATCCTCGCTGGCCAGGTGGAGACCGCCACTGAAACCGCCCTGACCGCAGACCCCTGGGCCGATCTCTGGGTGCAACTGCGGGATCCGGAAACGGGTCATTTGGTCGGCACCTGTGGGCGATCGCTGCCCCTCAGCACTGACCCCACCCCCTTTACCCTCACCATCCCCCTGCCCACTGGGCTAAACACCCGCCTGCTGCTGGGGGAAATGGCCCTGTGGCAAGGAAATCCCCTACAACTCCAGGCCATTCAAGGGTTTACCATCACCGTCAACCTCGACACCCTGCTGGAGGTGGTGGCCAACCAAGGGGAACACACCAGCCTTGATCCCTTTGAAGCGGTGCCCCCGACCGCCGAAGCCGCCCCAGAGCCTGCCACCAAACCTGCCAAACCCCTCCAGGCCCCCCAGCCCCGCGAGGTGCCCTTTCAACTGATCTATCTACCCACCACCGGGTTTACCCTGCCGCCCCAAATCCATCGCCCCAGCCCTGGCGC
>JAQCHG010000587.1 GCA_027619675.1 Cyanobacteriota bacterium | reverse complement strand
TTTCCAATTAAGTCTAATGCCAAGCCCAGGGCTGTGATCACTTTGGCGGCAGACGTCGATCGACTAGATCTAGAGCCTGGGGTGCGTGTGTGTCTGGATCGCGATGCGGAGGTGATTGCCCAGCAGTCCGGCCAGCTTAATATTCCTGTCCCTCAACCCGAGCAATTGGCCTATGTGATCTACACCTCAGGCTCAACGGGTCAACCCAAAGGCGTGATGGTGCGCCATGGCGAGGTGGTGCGTTTATTTACGGCCACGCAGCAGTGGTTTCAGTTTTCCCATCAGGATATTTGGCCTTTATTCCATTCCTTTGCGTTTGACTTTGCCGTTTGGGAACTGTGGGGAGCCCTACTCCATGGCGGTCAGTTGGTGATTGTGCCCTATGGGGTGAGTCGTTCACCCCAGGCGTTTTATGACTGTTTGCAAAAGACTGGGGTGACGGTGCTGAACCAGACGGCAACGGCGTTCCGTCAACTGATGGCCATAGACGAAGCCGTCCAGGCTCCGCTAGCACTCAAATGGGTGATTTTTGGGGGCGAAGCCCTGGATCTACCCAGCCTCAAGCCCTGGTTTGAACGGCATGGCGATCGCACCCCCCAACTGGTCAATATGTACGGCATCACTGAAACGACCGTGCATGTCACCTACCGCCCCCTGCGTCAGAGTGATGCTTCAGCATCCACCAGTATGATTGGCGGCCCCATTCCTGACCTGGCACTGTATGTCCTCGATCAACATCGTCAGTTGGTGCCGATCGGCATACCGGGGGAGCTTTATGTGGCGGGTGCTGGGGTTACACGGGGCTATCTCAACCGCCCAGAGCTAACGGCAGAGCGTTTTATTGATAATCCTTTCGATCCGCATCTAGGCCCAATGTACAAAACGGGTGATCAGGTGCGGTGGCGGTCCGATGGCGACCTCGACTACATGGGCCGACTGGATCATCAGGTCAAGCTACGCGGCTTTCGCATCGAGCTGGGGGAAGTTGAGGCGGTTCTCAACCAACACCCCAATCTGCGGGAAGCGGCAGTGCTGTTACGCCATGACCCACCTGCCCAGCCGCGCCTAGTGGCCTATACGGTCTACCGAACTGACCCCCTCAGCGATGGCGAACTGCGTCAGTGGCTCAAAACCAAGCTGCCTGACTATATGGTGCCAGCCGCCATTGTGACGCTGCCCGCCCTGCCGTTGACGCCCAATGGCAAGCTTGATCGCCGCCGTCTGCCTGCCCCGAGTGGCGATCGCCCAACCCTAAGTGTCGCCTACACCCGTCCTGAATCAGAGCCAGAGCAAACCATTGTCCGCATCTGGCAGGAGCTACTCCAGCTTGACACCGTGGGTATCCATGACAGCTTTTTTGACCTTGGGGGGGACTCCCTAGGACTCATGCAGCTTCACCATCGGCTTCAAGCTGAGCTGAGCACATCTTTTGAACTGATGGATCTGTTCCGGTATCCAACCGTTCATGACTTTGCTGAATTTCTCAGTGCAAAAGCGCGATCAATGGCAACCCTGACGCCCCCTGCTGACCCTCAGGCCCAGCGACAGCAGGGGAAAGCACGGCTTCAGCAGCAGCGGCAACGTCGCCAATCTTCGACCCCCCGCTAATGCCAGCCCCTATTTAAAGGCTCACCATGACGACTCACTATACGGGTTTAGAAATTGCCGTTATCGGTATGGCCGGGTGCTTTCCCGGTGCCCCGACCCTGGACGATTTTTGGCACAACTTGCAAAACGGCGTTGAATCCGTCTCCTACTTTTCGGAGGCAGAACTGTTGGCGGCGGGCATTGAGGCTGCAACCGTCAAACAGCCCAACTACGTCAAAGCTCGCGCCATTTTGGAAAATGCTGATTTGTTTGATGCCGAGTTTTTTGGCCTCAGCCCCCGTGATGCTGAGATTCTCGACCCCCAGCAGCGGCTGTTTTTGGAAATCGCCTGGGCCGCCCTAGAAGATGCGGGGTACGACCCCCAACGGTTTGGGGGCGCGATTGGGGTCTATGGTGGTGCCACCCTCAGTAGCTACCTATTCAATCTCTACAGCCACCCCCACCTAATGCAAACGGTGGGCCAGTTTCCGCTGGTTTTGGGTAACGGGCGGGAGTTTCTCACCACCCGTGCCTCCTACCTGCTGAATTTGCAAGGGCCGAGCGTCAACGTACAAACGGCTTGTTCTACCGGCCTTGTGGCTGTCCATCTGGCTAGCCAAGCCCTGATCAGCGGGGAATGTGATCTGGCTTTGGCCGGTGGCATCTCGATTCGGTTGCCGTTGAAAGGGGGGTATCTGTATCAGGAGGGCGGCATTTCGTCTCCTGATGGTCACTGCCGTGCCTTTGATGCCCGTGCCCAAGGCACGGTGGGCGGCAGTGGCGGGGGGCTGCTGGTGTTGAAACGTCTAGAGGATGCGTTGGGCGATCGCGACACCCTTTACGGTGTGATTAAAGGGTCTGCCATTAATAACGATGGCTCCGCCAAGATGAGTTACACGGCCCCTCGCATTGCCGGGCAGGCTGCCGTGATTCGCACAGCGCAGCAAATCGCAGAAGTTGAACCTGAGAGTATTCAATACATCGAAGCCCATGGTTCGGGAACTATCTTGGGGGATCCGAT
>JAQCHG010000586.1 GCA_027619675.1 Cyanobacteriota bacterium | reverse complement strand
CACCTCTTCAATGGGGTGCTCTGCTTCCCGGCGACGCATGGCGGTGAAGCCCGCATTGCCAGACTGATTCTCCAGCACAAATTCCCGCGCAAACTGGCCGGTTTGAATCTCCTTCAGGATCTTCTTCATCTCGGCGCGGGTTTCATCGGTGATGATGCGAGGGCCACGAGTATAGTCGCCATACTCCGCCGTGTTAGAGATGCTGTCGCGCATGGTGGCCAGACCGCCTTCCACCACCAAGTCCACAATCAGCTTCACTTCATGGAGGCACTCAAAGTAGGCCAATTCCGGTTGATAGCCCGCTTCCACCAGGGTTTGGAAGCCAGATTTGATCAACTCGCTGAGGCCGCCACACAGCACCACCTGTTCCCCAAACAGGTCGGTTTCCGTCTCTTCCCGGAAGGTGGTTTCTAGAATGCCGCCACGGGTGCCGCCGATGCCCTTGGCGTAAGCCATGGCCAGATCCCGAGCTTGGCCAGAGGCGTCTTGATACACCGCAAACAGGCAGGGCACCCCTTGGCCCTCGGTGTAGGTGCGGCGCACCAGGTGGCCGGGGCCTTTGGGGGCCACCATCACCACATCCACCTCAGGGGGGGGCACAATTTGGCCAAAGTTGATGTTAAAGCCGTGGGCAAAGGAGAGCACATTGCCCGCCGACAGGTTGGGGGCAATATCTTCTTTGTAAACCTGCTTTTGCACTTCATCGGGCAGCAAAATCATCACCCAGTCGGCGGCTTTGGCCGCTTCCGCCACGGGCTTTACCGTCAGCCCTTCGGCCTCGGCTTTGGCGGTAGAGCGGCTGCCTTCATAGAGGCCCACAATGACGTTGACGCCGCTGTCCTTAAGGTTGAGGGCGTGGGCATGCCCTTGGGAGCCGTAACCAATGATGGCTACGGTTTTGCCATTGAGTAGGTCCAGGTTTGCGTCGCTGTCGTAATACATGCGGGCCATGGTGGTCTCCTTCCCGTGATTGCTGTGGATGGGGTTGGGTTTCGGTTCACAAGCTCATCATTCTATCAAAGGACCGCCCCCCCACCGCCCCCTGGCCGGGAGGCAGCGGCTGGGTCCGGGGGCCATACCCTGGGCCACGGGATGGTTTGCCGCGATCGCCCCAGAAATCCCCAGGGGTTGCAACGGTTACGGTCATTCCAGACAGATTTCCGTAGAATGCCTTCGACGTTCTCGCAAATCCTCCCGAATCCTCCATGACCAGCATTCCTGAAGAAATGCCTGGGATATCCCAGGGTGACATCACCGAAGACTATCCCCTCAGTCCCGTTCCTGCCGCTGCCCGCCGCTCCTTAATTTCCCTAGCCCCGATTTTGGCAGGGTTTACCCTCTATTCCGGCACCCTGTTCGCCGGGGGCCTGGTGGGTCCATCCTTTCAGTTTTGGCCCAACCTGGTGCTGCTGGTGCTGGTGGGCAACTTGATTTTGGGGCTCTATGCCGCCCTGTTGGGGTTCATTGCGGGCAAAACCGGGCTGACCACGGTGCTGATGGCCCGGTTTAGCTTTGGCAGCGTGGGCTCCCGCTGGGTGGACTTCATTCTCGGCTTTACCCAGGTGGGGTGGTACGCCTGGGGGTCGGCCCTGATGGCCCAGTTGTTAAACAGTCTGGCCGGGGTGCCGGAGTCCTGGAACTGGCTGATTATTTTGTTCTTTACCTATGCCTTTTGCTCCACCGCCTACTTTGGCTACAAGGCGATGGACTGGCTCAGCCGGGTGGCGGTCCCGGCCATGGTGATCTTGATGCTGCTGAGCCTGTCGGTGGCGGCGGGGGATGTGGGTGGCTTTGCCGGATTGCAGGCGGCGGAGATTGGCGATCCGCTGCCCCTCAGTGCCGCCATCACCATCATCGTTGGCACCTTTGTCTCCGGCGGCACCCAGGCCACCAACTGGAGCCGTTTTGCCAAGAATGGCAAGGTGGGCTTCATTGCCACCCTGATTGCCTTTTTCCTGGGGAATGGCTTTTTGATCTTCAGTGGGGCCTTCTGCTCCAAGGTCTATGGGGAACCGGACATCGTCAAGGTGATGGCCCAGCAGGGGCTGTTGGTGTGGGGGTTGGTGCTGTTCTTTTTGAACATGTGGACCACCCAGGACAACACCATCTACGCCTTTTCCATTGCCGGGTCGAATATGTTTCGCACCCACAAGCGCACCCTGTTTGTGCTGGGGGGGGCAACCCTGGCCCTGGTGCTGGCCTGGGGCGGCATCTACGAGATGCTGGTGAGCTATTTGATTTTGCTGGGCACCTTTATTCCCCCCATTGGCGGCATCATCATGGCGGACTTTTGGATTCATCGCCGGGGGCAGTTCCCCAGTTTGGCGGAGCCCCAACCGGCCTTTAACTGGGCTGGGGTGATTGCCTATATCGGGGCTTCAGCGATCGCCTACTTCAGCAACAGCGCCGGGTTTGGCATCGTCCCCGTGAACGGCATCGTGGCGGCGTTGATCATCTACGTGGTGCTCTCTAAACTGCTGCGGACCCCCTAGTTGAGCTTGGCGCGAATAACCCTACCTTCTGGCTCCCTTCTAGCCCCGCCGGGGCGGCAAAGCCCACGACTTCGTTGCTCCTTCGGAGCCGCTGCGCGAACAGGACAGGCATCTCCC
>JAQCHG010000585.1 GCA_027619675.1 Cyanobacteriota bacterium | reverse complement strand
AAACGCGTCAAAGGTTCTGAGAAACAAAAAATCCAGCAAGGCAGAGAAGTCTGCTGCTGGATCTGCATTGTCTCAGCGTGAAACAGCTAAGAGAAAGAAGAAGTAAGCAATTCTTCTTTCTGATTTGATTCAAGAACCCGCCAGTTGCCTCTGGCGGGCTTTCTGCAAGAAGGATAGCAGACGTAGGAGTTATCGTAAAAACCTTGAAAATTGCTGTCGCTTGTCGCTGAATGGTGCTTCAATCAGGCAGATTCAGAAAGGCGGCGATCGCGGAGGCGGTGGTTTCCGCCTGCTCTAGGTGGGGCACATGGCCACAGGAGTCAATCCACACCAGTTGACTGTCGGGGATTGACCCCTGGAAGCGGCTGGCATCCTTGATCCCCAGGATGCGATCCTGCCGTCCCCAGACAATCAGCGTGGGCACCGCAATTTCTCTAATGCGGTGACTGAGGAAGTTGTAGCCGCCGCTTTTGGTAAACGCAATCAGCGCCTCCGACCATTGGGGACAGGCCAGGTGTAGGGAAGCACAGAGGTCGGCATCGGCGGTGACCCAATCGCGATCGCAGTAGGCTTGCAGGCTAATGCGGTGACGCACCCCTGGATTGCGCAAAAATGCCGTCGCCCAGCGATCCAACGGCGGAAACATGAGTTTGCCCATGGCTGGCCCCGCCGCGAATCCAGCACTGTCCAGCAGCACCAACTGGCTCACCGCTTCTGGATAGGTGAGGGTAAAGTCGATGGCCGCCGCCCCGCCCATGGAGGCCCCCACCAGCACCATGGGTTCCCCCAACTGCTGCTGCCAAAAGCTGTGGAGGTGCTGCTTGATGGCAGCGGGGTCAACGCGGGGGCTGACGGTGCGATCGCAAAAGCCAAACCCGAGCAAATCCACCGCCCAGGTTTGGCGGTGGGTAGCCAGGTGGGGCAACAACCGCCGAAATTCCAGCAGGGAACTGTCGAAGCCGTGGATCAGCATCAGGGGGGGCGTGCCCGTGCCCTGGCAGACATAGGGGCTGGGGATGGGCTGCGGACAAAAGGGGACGGCGATCGCCGCCATTTGCACCTGGGCCACCATCCGCTGGGACGGAGCTTCACTGAGGGTTTCCGCCAAAGCCAACACCTGGGGAGAGAGCCCCGAGGTGGGTAACTGGGAGTGGGTCATGGGATCAATCGAGTTGCAGGGAACGGGGTTTGCCCAGGTAGTAACTGGCCACGATCGCCAACATTAACCACCAGAGGGTGCTGACCTGGGGCCGATACCAAATTGTGTCCACCAAGCCATGGACCAGCATCCCCGCCTGGGTGGCCAGGGCCGCCATCAGCCAGTAGGCCTCCCGCGCCTGGGTTTCCCGCAGGTGTTGCAATCGCCGCCAGCCCTGGCCCACCGTCACCACCATCAACCACAAAAACGCGGCGAGGCCCAGGATGCCCGCCTCCACCAGGGTTTCTAGAAAAATCGAGTAGGCGCTCAAGGCGGTGTAGCGGGGCCGCTGGTAGAAGGGATAGACGGCGTTAAACGCATCGTTGCCGGGGCCAATGCCCAGAATGGGGCGGTCTTTGATCATCTCCACCACCGCCGCCCAGACATTGATGCGGAAGTTATTGCTGCTGTCCGATCGCCCCGCAAAGATGGTCATGACGCGATCGCGCAAAGGATCCAGCGTCACCACCGCCAGCACCACCGCCGCCGCCCCAGCCCCCACTAGGGCGGGTAACGCCCACCGCTGCCAAAACGGGGGAAACCGCAGACTCCAGAACTGCACCAGCAGGATCAACAGCACCCCACTGGCGGCTACAAACCCCAGCCAACCGCCCCGGCTAAAGGTCAACACCAGACAGGCGGTATTCACCAGCAGCGCTACCGCCGCCAGCGCCTTGGGTGCCCAGCGGGGCCACGCAAACAGGGCCGCCCCACTCAGCATCACCGCCGGGATCAAATAGCCCGCCAGCAGGTTGGGGTTGCCCAAATAGCTATACACCCGCGTCGTGCCCGCCAGGTTAGAGGTGGGGTCCACCCAGGTGGCCAGCGCCTCTGCCCCAAAAAACCACTGGCGCAGCCCATAGCTAGACACCACCAGGGAGGTGAGTAGGTACACCGCAATCAAGCTGGTGCGTAGGGGCGATCGCCGCATCACCCGCGCCATCAGCAAAAACAGCAGCACATTCAGGGTCAGCTTCACCAACCCCTGCAACGCCGCCGCCTTGACGGGGGAGAGAGCCGTCGCGATCGCCATCACCCCCCAGTACAGCACCACCACCAGATGAATCGGCGTCAACCCCTCCCCCGCCTCATCGGAGAGGGTCAGCAACAGCCAAAATCCACCACAGGCCAGCATCAGCACCCCTATCAAGGTGGTGGACACATAGGGAGCCAGGGCAAAAATAATCGCCACCAGCACCAAGCCGATGCCATCAGCCCAGGGCAACAGCCAACTTCCCTGCCGCCACTGGCGCAAAAACCCCAGCAGACGGTGAAGCACACTCACCTGCCGCCACTGGTGCAGGGCAAAACGGTTGAGGGTGACCTGCTGCCAAACGGTGCTCAACATGCCAGGGATACCAATTCCATTCCCCACTGTCTGTCTCGGGGTAGTCTGTGTCAAATTCAAAATTCAAAATTATCAATTCA
>JAQCHG010000584.1 GCA_027619675.1 Cyanobacteriota bacterium | reverse complement strand
ATGTAGGTACCCGCCGAAACCAGCACCAGCCCTAGCACCGCCGCTAGGTTTAGGTAAATCCCCAGGGAAAAGAGCCCAAAAAACAGCAGCCAGGGGGTCATCAGCACCACCGACTGCAACCAGGCAAAAACACCAATTCTTCCATAGGGCCAGGCGCGGTAGAAGCCCCAAGCCAGCAAACCCACTGCCGCCAACAAAATCAGCAGGGTGACCATAGCGATGAACCAAATGCACTAACACCGAGTATTAGTTACTTTAACTGAGGTGCGGGTCCCCCCCGGCGGGCAGCAACGTTCGGATATCCGTTATGGCTGGGGCTAGGCCGTTGGTGTCGCTGGGTCACAGCCCCCACTCTGGGAAGCGCCGGCGATCGCCGCCAAGACCGTCTCCACGCTGCGGGGTCGATAGCCCAGGGCAAAGGCGCGACGGCTATCCAGGGCCGTATCCCCAGGACGGGGCACCGGCAAAGAGACCTCCGCCCGTCGTGTCGGCACCATCGCCGCCATCGGCACCCCAAAGTGGCGGGCCATGATGCGGCCAAACCCATAGCGACTGATGCGCTCTGGACCGCCCAGATGCAGGATCCCCGTCACCCCCTGCACCAGCATTTGCACAATGCCCCGCGCCGCGTCCCCCGCTGCCACCGGGGTGCGAAACTCATCGGTAAACAGGGAAATGGCTTGGCCCTGGCGCAATTGGTGCAAAAATCCTTGCAGAAAGCACTGTGCCGTTGCGGTGGCGGCCCCGTACAGCAGGGGCAACCGACAGATCAAAGCCTGGGGATGGGCCGCAAGGATGGCGGCTTCTGCCTCGGCTTTTTGCCGACCGTAGTAACTGAGGGGATGGGGAGCCACCGTTTCTCCATAGGGGGCGCGATCGCCGCCAAACACCAGCCCTGTGGACAGAAATACAAAGGGAATCCCCGCCTCAGCCGCCCGCTGGGCCAGGGCCACCGCTGCGGTCACATTCAACCGCCCACTGCCCACCGGGTCCTGCTCACATTGGTGGGCGTTGGA
The DNA here is from genome assembly GCA_027619675.1 of Cyanobacteriota bacterium. GTDB lineage: Bacteria > Cyanobacteriota > Cyanobacteriia > Phormidesmidales > Phormidesmidaceae > PCC-6406. The sequence goes on along the minus strand of JAQCHG010000584.1, from coordinate 1,612 downwards.
AATAGCCGCACTGTGGATCACCGCCTGGGGCTGTAGCCGTCGCCAGAAATCCGCCACCGCTGCTCCATCGGTTAAATCCACCCCATGGAGATGGCCACCGGACCAGGGGGGACGCTGGCGGTGGTAGGTGCCATGGATCTGCCAAGCGAACTGGGGACTGGGCAGGGTCAGGAGATCGCCCCCCCGTCCACCCTCCCAGGTTGCGAGTAACCCCTGGGCGGTAGGGGAGCAGAGATAGCCATAGAGGTGACTGCCGAGGAACCCACTCGCCCCGGTCATCAATAGATTCAGATCCGCCATGGGCTTTGTCTCCCTGGTTAGCTTGGCCCCCAACCTACTGCAAGGGATCGCGCCCTAGGTGGCCGACGGCTGAAGGGATGGCCCCACCGCTGCGGCCAAGGTCCGCAACAGGGTGGCGGTGGTGTCGATGTTGACGCAGGCATCGGTGATGCTCTGGCCATAGGTCAACTGGCTGAGGTTATCGGGGATGGGTTGCTTACCCGCCACCAAGTGGCTCTCAATCATGACGCCGAGGATATTGCGGGAGCCCGCCCGCACTTGGTCCGCCACATTCTCTAGGACGGCAACCTGGCGGTTGTGATCCTTATTGGCGTTGGCGTGGCTGCAATCCACCATCATGCGGGGGTTTAACCCAGCTTTGGTGAGTTCCGCTGTGGCCTGTTGCACGTGGCTGCTGTCGTAGTTGGGACCATGCTTGCCCCCCCGCAGCACTAGGTGGCCATCGGGGTTGCCCGTGGTGGTGACGATGCTGGCCAGCCCGTGGTGGTTAATGCCCAGGAAATGGTGGGGCTGACTGGCCGCCAGCATGGCGTTGGTGGCCGCTTGCAGGCTGCCGTCGGTGTTGTTTTTGAACCCAATGGGCATGGACAGACCAGAGGCCATTTCCCGGTGGGTTTGGCTCTCGGTGGTGCGGGCTCCGATCGCCGTCCAGGTAATCACATCGGCGATGTACTGGGGGGTGATCGGGTCCAGTAATTCCGTCGCCGCTGGTAAGCCCATGTCCGCCAGATCCAACAGCAGCTTGCGGGCTAACCGGAGCCCAGTGTTGATGTCGTAGCTGTTGTCTAGGTGGGGGTCGTTAATCAACCCCTTCCAACCCACGTTGGTGCGGGGCTTCTCGAAGTAAACCCGCATGACGATTTCGAGGCGATCGCTGAGTTCCTCCCGCAGTTTGGCCAGGTGGGTGCCATATTCGCAGGCGGCCTCCACGTCATGGACAGAGCAGGGGCCGACAATCACCAGCAGCCGCTGATCTTCGTTGTAAAGAATGTTGCGGATGCGATCGCGGGTTTGGGCCACCAAAGCCGCCGCCTTTTCGGTCATCGGCAACTCATGGTGCAGCAGTGCCGGACTAACCAAGGGGCGGGTTTCAACGACGTGGAGATCCTGGGTTTTGAACATCACAGGGAGTACAGCTAGCAATAGGGGATAACCCCTCCCTATTGTGGGCTTCTTGGGGCAAATTGTGCTAGCGGCTGTGGTGTAAGTTTGCTGCGGCACCCACCCCAGTCCCCCTGATCCGGGTCACTGGCCCTGGTTCGCTCTGGCGGAAGTCCCCATCCCCCTTAGCTCCCCTCCCCTGCTCCCTTAG
>JAQCHG010000583.1 GCA_027619675.1 Cyanobacteriota bacterium | reverse complement strand
CACGACCAATTTTGAACAGCCCCCCGGCGGCCAGGGCTTCTAAATCCACCGGACGGGGGGTAAGAAAGTCTTCTCCGGTGACCCCTTCCTCAAAGGCACGGCCCAGCAACACATCATCCCCCAACGGCTCGGGCACGATGGCGTCAAAGCTATAGCGGCCATTGGCGCGCACCGTCTGGGGCAGTTGCACAATCAAATCGGGGGGATTTGCCCCCGCCGCCAACCGGGCCGATTCCGTGAGGACCTCTTGGCTCACCATCTGCCCCCCTTCAAACCGTTGGCGCGATCGCACCGTAGCGGTGAGGGTAAAGGCGCGGCCCGCCTCCGTACGGTTGCCCGTCATGGTGGTGACTGTTTCCACCAGATACCCCCCTTCCACCGCCTCCCAAGACAGCAGTTCCACGTCGTATTGCAGGTTGCTGTAGGCCGCCCAAACCGCGCTGAGGGTGCTGGCATATTGCTCGGCGTCAAAGCCATCCCCATGGACAAAGCGATCGCTAATCAAGGCTCGCACGGCTGCCAAATCCTGGGCATTCGCAGCGGTTTCGATCTGCTCTAGGGTGGCGAGCAGGTCAGCGGGGGCGGTGCTGGCATCGGCAGCGATCGCGACAACCTGGCCACTGCCCCAGCCCCACAGCCCAATGATGGCTGCCGATGCCACCGACCAAATCTTTCCAGCCCTTGCCATGACTTTGCCTCAGCCCATTACAACGTGTGGTTTGCAGACACCCAGACTCCCGAGCCCCGGCAGCAAGTGGATGCCCCGTGTCTCAATATCCTGTATCCCAATCCCGTATCTCAATATAGAGACACTCCAGGCCCATCTATGTGCCCCCAACCTACCCCCCGCCCCATCGTCCGTAACAGGTCATAGGGCAGAGAGGGTAGCGGATTCGCACCCCCTATGGGCTCTCACTAACAGATAGGGTACCGTCCCACCCCCAAGCCTGGAGCACTGATTTCGATCGCGCTACTCAGGCTCCTGCCGAATGAAAAGGTTGCCCCCTGACTCCGGCTCCCCTAGCAGCGCCGCCGCCGTGGGGAGTTGCACGTAGTTTGAGAAGGCCAACGCCGCCACCTTTTGATTGCGGAGATTGGCCCATAGGCTGCAATGGTCCTCCGCCATTGTCACCACCACATCAGCCCCCCGCTGGGAAAGCTTACAAGCAAGCTGATAAAGCTTAGCCCGGTGGCTACCCTCACACCGTTGCAGTCGGTAGTACAGTTCATCCGCATGGTGAATGCCGTCTTGCAAACCGCCATTGAACCAGAACGTAAAGGGTTGAACTTGACTTTCGAGAATTACCTGGGGAAGCACGCTAACACACTCTAGGGGTCGGGTCGCTGCCAATCACTGAAGCAAACTCCGCGATCGCATGCCGGGGTGAGGGGTAACACCCCCCACTATTTTCTCACCCTTTTTTACCTATCAGCGTGCCCACCCCGGCATAATCCTATCCTGGGCATTGATTTAAGACTGATGTCCATAGGACGGACCCAGCCATGCCGACCCAGCCAGGCTTGCACCTGCAATGGACAATGCGCCCTAAAATTCCCCTAGGGAAAACAGCGGCGCATCCCCTTGATCCACCTCCCAAAAAGCACTGCGATAGGTTTGTTTCACTAAGGCAGACTGAATCAACGAGGTCAGCACATCATCGGTTAACGGCTTGACCAAAAAGCCGTCTAAATCGGGGGTATTTTCTTGGGGCTCCCAGTTAGGGCGGGTAGACTCCGTCAGGGCCAAAATGGTGGCCTGGGTCGCTTGGGTAGATTGCCGCAGGGTATCAACCTGCGCCTTGACCCAACTTTGATCATCCCCCACCAAAATCACTAGACAAGGGGCCGCTTGCTGAGCTTGTGCCACTGCCTGTTCAGTGGAGGAGGCCACGTAAATCGGTAGTCGCGCAGAATTCAAGGGCAAATCCGTCTGGGGTTGCCAGGGATAGTGTTCGTCAAGAATGAGAACGTAGTTCTGTAGAGAGGCCATTGCTTACCAAAGGACATTCAGTGCAAAGACAGCTAGGAGGAGTCAGCGTCAAACACCATGGGGTACTACACCAGGTCCAAACCTAATGAGCCTATTGTTCTCTAGGTTTCGTTCTTGAGGGTCAGATAAGCAGGTTTTTTTCAGCTTTACATAAGTCAAGAAAACAAATTTTTAGTTAAAGAAAACCTTTAAAACTCAGTCTTAGCCATAGCGATCGCTTTTTTGATCGCGCCTCAGAGCCCTTCCCCCTCCAGTCCTGCACTTGTGTTGAGGGATGGATCCAGTGCATTAGGGCTGAGCCAAGCCGCAGTGGCGAATGGTCACTTTCTGAAATGAGGCCCCGATTTTAAACCCTGGAAATCATTCACTTGAAACACTTGAAAAACCCTGATCAAATACAGATATTAAGCTGCGGTTAAACCTTAAAATCGCATGGCCAATGTCAACCCATCCATCCTTGAACTTTAGGTATTGGGTTTCGGGAATATCTAGGAATTGTGAGCCATCAAAATCAGCCCCCAGGGTCCAGTTCACCGGACCCTGGGGGCTGGGATGATTACCGCGTCAGAAGACCCCTCTGCCCTGTTCCCCTGGCTCCCCCGCATCAGGGAAGAACTGGCAAATTACGTCCACCGAGGGTA
>JAQCHG010000582.1 GCA_027619675.1 Cyanobacteriota bacterium | reverse complement strand
GGCTGAGCTGCTGCGGGCGGATCTCAGCAATGCCAACCTGCACCGGGCTAACCTCAGCGAGTCAGACCTGCGGGAAGCCCGCCTACGGTGGACGCGCCTCACCGGGGCCAACCTCAGCCAGAGCGATCTCCGCAAAAGCAATCTCCTCGGGGCCAACCTAGAGGAGGCCCAACTCTACGCCGCCCAAATGCAGGAAAGTGTCTTGAGCGGAGCGGTGCTGCAACGGGCGGAATTGCGCCACGCCCACATGGTGCGGGCGGATTTGAGCGGGGCCAATCTGCGGGGGGCCAACCTGCGCTGGGCCGACCTCAGCGGGGCCAACTTGCAGGAGGCGGACCTCACCGATGCTAAGCTCAGTGGCACTAATTTGGTGGGAGCCCAGTTGGATGGGGCTACCCTGGTCAACACCACCCTAGTGCACACCGACCTCAGCCGCACCAGCCTGCAACGGGTCTACTGTGTGGGGTCGGACCTGTCGGGGGCGACCTTAACCGGGGCGCTGCTGTCGGGGGCCACCTGCTACGACCTGGTCACCACCGAAACCATTTGTGAATGGGTGGATCTCAGCCCCAACGGCGATCAATCCCAGCGCCAGGTCTTTCACCACGCCACGGATATTCAAGCCTTTTTTAACCGTCGTCCCCCCCAAGTGCAGGTGGTGATCGATGTGGCCATGACCCAGGGAGCCCACGCCAGCCTCACCCAGACCTACCATCGCTTGGCGGAACACCTCACCTGGTTTGTGCGCCCCCCGGATGTGGAAATTAGCCACCGTCGCACCGTGCTTACTTTTAAGGCGGACAGGGAAACCACCCTGATGGCGATCGCCTTTTTGGCCACTTGGCCCTTCAAAGATTGCAAGGCGGTACGCACGGCTTTGCTGGGGTTCGTCACCGCTGAGAAAACTGCCCCCGCCCCCGCCGCCGTCCCCACCCAAACCATTCTCTCCTGCCTAGAGGCGGCGATCGCCACCGTCGATGGCTTGGACCTGCGCCAGCAGCGCCAGGAATTGGAGCAATCCTCTTTCTTCAACGCCCCCATCCAGGTCAAGCTCACCAATACCGCTGGCCAGAGCCTAGAGCTGTACCACAACCCCCGCTTTGGGGTGCGCAACTTCCCCCCCGCCCAGGGCATGTTCCCGGTGCAGCCCCGTCAAGATCCCTTCCCCCACCTGGAGGATTACCAATCCTTCGTGGCAGGCTTTCGAGAAGCGGTCCCCGCCTCCTAGGGGCCAGGGGACAGCAGTCACCCTTGCCCGCCCTTGCCCCTCTGCTGTCTACCCCAGACGCAGGACGCAACTTGTCCGGTGCCATCCTGGGCGTCTTCTGGTCCCTAGGGGTGGCTAATGTCACAATGAAGGTCACGCTTTAAGGCTCCCACGGGGGCAAGGATTCACACCGAGTGCTGGAGGCGCAGGTTCACGAGCAATTGCGGGCATTTTTGCGGCAGCAGGGGGGCATTACCTGGCCGCACCACCTCACCGTGGCCCGCCTCGTAGCCCGCGCCCTACGTCTGGGGCGCAGTTCCCTCATGCAGGTGGGGGGCACCGCCTTCTATCAGGGCCAATATCGCCTGAGCTACCTGATGTCCCTGCTGATGTGGCCAGAGCCAGCGGTGTTGGTGCTGCCCAACGCCCTGCGCCAGCAGGTGCAGTGGGGCGATATTCCCCGCCTACAGCAATGGCTCCCCAGCCAAAAGCCCATTCAATGGGGGGAAGTCTGGCCTAGTGCAGACTTTGCCGGCCTGTTGCTGACCTCCCCCGAGGCTTGGCTGAGCCACTGGTTGGCGGGGGACGATCGCTTTCCTCGACAAATCCCCGTCGTCATTGACGGGGCAGATGATTTAGAAACCTGGGTGCGAGATCGCCTGACCGTCACCCTCGGTCCCGCCAATTGGGAAGGGTTGATGCTGGCCTATCCCCACCATCGGGAGATGATTCGGGATGTGCGGGTGACCCTCACCCATCGCCTGTTTCAGCATCCCCCCAACCCCTACGGTTGCCACCTCCTTGATCAGGCGGCTAAGGATCCCCTTAGCACCTTGGCCCAACACCTGCTGACGGATGCCGCCGATGGGGCGGCCATGCCGGAGCCCTGGCGTGCCCTCTGGCCCACCCTGCACTGTCCGGCTCAACTGACCTGGGCGGTGGTGGATCGCGATCGCGGCCAGTGGACCCTCCACTCGGCCCCCCTGGATGTGGCCCCGGTGGTGGGCGATCGCGGTCGCCAACAACCCCTGGTGCTGCTGGGGGGGGTGCTGGATGTGGACAGTGACGCCGCCGCCTACCGCCAGCGCCTGGGCCTAGAGGACATGACCTGCCTCAAATTCGCCCCCGATCGCCACAGCGAAGCCATTCAGCTCTACATCCCCGATCACCTGCCCCTGCCCAATACCCCCCAATTTCAAAGCGCCCTGCTGGGGGAACTGGCCCACCTGATTGTGCAACCCCAGGCCCAGCAAGGGCTGACGGTGGTCCTGGTGGGGGATACCCCCCTCAAAGCCCAGGTGGGGGCACAGTTGGCAGCCCACTTTGGTTCACGGGTGCAGGTGGAATCCCTCACCCCAGGGGATCCCGGCATCCTGGTGACGGGTTGGGAATTTTGGCAACGCCACCACCCCCAACTGCCCGCTCCTCATCTG
>JAQCHG010000581.1 GCA_027619675.1 Cyanobacteriota bacterium | reverse complement strand
AATCAATGCAGGGGAGGCTGACTCAAGGCGATTTTCTCACTATTTCCGATAAGGTCTAATAGCGGCAGGCTGCCCTGGGTCCAAAAACTCCAGTTCTCGGCTGACGCTGGCGATCGCGTCCTCATTCCGCACCGCCGACAGATCCACCCGGTAGCGCTCCAAATCTGCCCCTGTCAGCGCCCCCAAGTTGCACACACGAAAGGCTTGCTTCAGGGTTTTGGCGCGGTAGTCGGTGGCGTCGCTGGCCATGGCAGACAACCCATTAGGGGAATTGGCCCCATTCTAGAAGACTTCTTGAGTCTCGCATGGTAGCAACTGGCTGACTGCTTGACTTGCCGCACTGGAGAGAAGGATCGTGCTACGGCGGTTCAAGCTGATGGCGGTTTTATTCAGATTTATTCAGACTCAGAAATGCCGTGGGTAGCCCTCTATGTTGATCGATCGCGATTTCACCCCCGCCCAGTTCCAAGACTTGCTCAGCGGCTACAGCCTGATCCACCTGGCCACCCACGGGCTGTTTGTGTCCGGCAGTCCCGACGAATCGTTCTTGCTGTTTGGCGATGGACAATCCGTGAACCTACAGCAGATTCGCCGCGACTGGCGACAGCTCGATGCGGATTTGGTGGTGCTGAGCGCCTGTGAGACAGCGCTGGGCAGTGCCCAATTGGGCAACGGTGTGGAGGTGCTGGGGTTGGGCTTTCAGTTGCAGCGGGTGGGGGCGAAGGCCGTCGTTGCCTCCCTGTGGCGGGTCAGCGACCAGGGCACCCAGGCGCTGATGGCGGAGTTTTATGGGGCGTTGACTCATGGCGACTTGACCCTAACCAAGGCCCAGGCGTTGCAAGCCGCCCAGGTGGCGTTGATTACGGGGCAGGCGGTGACCGGAACCGATGGGCAGCGGGCGATCTCGATTCCGACGGGGCATGGGGGGCGATCGGTGGGGTCAGACGCCTTCCCCGGCTACAACCATCCCTACTATTGGGCGGCGTTTATTTTGATTGGCAATGGGCTGTAGGGCAATTCAAAATCCAAAATCCAAAATCCAAAATTCAGGACTTGGTTTTCTGGAAACCAGTGGGGGTAGAGGGCTCCCCGATGCCCAGGCGACCCAGACCCGCCCCCAGCAGATAGCCCGCCGTACAGAGCAGCAGACCGTAGACATTGATGCCCAGATCCAGGGCATATTTCCCCCCACCGATCGCCAGCCAGGTGGGAAAAATCGCCGTCCCCAAAGCCCCCTCCAGCACCCGCAGCACCCCAAAGGTGAGACCGGGCCAAAAGGCCAGGTGAAAGCTAATGCGCCCCGCCCCCGGCACAAAGGCCAGCAAAAAAATCGGGGCCAACCCCATCACCATGGTGCCGCTAATGGTGGTGGCGGCGATGATGGCAGGGCCGACCCGATCGCCCAGGTAAATACTCAGCAGCGGCACATTGCCCAGCAGGGCGATCGCCACAATCCACCAGCGCCCCACATAGGCCTGGGTTTCCGTGGGGGCACCCTTGCGGTTAGACCAGTCCCGCGCTCCCAGCTTGGCCACACTAGAAAAGGTGGAGTCCAACGTAGATCCGGCGCTGGTGAGCATGATGGCGTTAAACACCAGCAGCATGGGTAGGCCAAATAGGGCGGGCACATTCAAACTGGGGGAGCCTTCTACCCCAAAGGCGCGGGCGTAGAGGCCCACACTGCTAAACAGCAGAATGAATCCGCCACTCACCAGCCCCGCCCAGATGAACGCCTTGACCATGGTGCGGGGGCCAGTGATGAAGGCGCGATCGGTCATCACTGGGTCATGGAAGGGATAGCTCAGCACCTGTACTAGGGCCAATCCGCAGAAGGTTAACCCCGCCATCCGCGTATCCGCATCCACAGCGGGCAGGCCCTGGGTCACCAGCCCTGGCCCCAGGGTGCCGAGGATCACCACCAACAGCACCGCCGCCAGCAGCATTTGAGCCCCATCCGTCAGTAGGCTGCTGCGCAGGCCCCCCAACAGGCTGTAGTAGACGGTGAATATCGTCACCACCAGGGCCGCCAGCCAGTAACCACCGCTGCCCTCCGCCCCAAAGTAGAGGGAAAACACCTTGGTGTTAGACCAGACTTCGTTAATCAGGCGAATGGCGATCGCAATCAAAAACAGGCGTGAACACAACAGCCCGTATTTGCTGGCCAAAAATTCTGGTATAGATCGATAGCCGCCTCGGGTGCGGATGAAATAGAGGGCCATGGCGGCGGTGATGAAGCTGAGGTAATAGATGGCATAGCCAATGCCCCCCCAAATGCCAAAGGCGCTGCCCAAGCTGGCGGCATTATCAATGGATTTGGCAAAAATCCAGGAAATGGCGGCGCTGGCCACCAACAGCCACAGCCCCGGTGCTTGGCCGCTGTGGGATTGACCATCAAAAAAGCCGGGGGCGCTCACCCGCTCGGGGGTGGTTTGGCGCACCACGCGGTAGATAAAAAAGCCGTATCCGGCCAGTAAGGCCCAGGTCAGGGTGGTTGCGAGCATAGGGTTGAGGCACTAAAGGGTCGAGATCAAGGCGCGGGATGGTTATGGCCTGAGGGCCAAGGGGCTTAGGCCCCTTGCCTGCCGGGAGACTCCGTCCTAAGGAACAAGGGGCTCAAGCCCCTTGGCTGCCGGGAGACTCCG
>JAQCHG010000580.1 GCA_027619675.1 Cyanobacteriota bacterium | reverse complement strand
CGATCGCACCCCCGCCGCTAAATGGGCCGCCGTCACCACCCAGAGATTTGACCAATCAGTGGCCACTGATAACAGTCGCTGGGCGGTGGATTGCAGTAGACTGTAGCCGCTTCCATCTAGACACAGAAATTGTTTCGGTCGGCTCAGGCGGCTGACGGGCCAAAACCGTTCCCCCTTACCCCCCGCCAAAATTACAGGAATGATGGTTTGTGTCATAGCGGCGACTACTTTGCCAATGGGTCGGGTTTATCCTAGCCTTTGGCCAGATGTTACAGGCTATAATCTGCCGTAATATTGATTAACAAATTACAATCCTGCAAAAACTACGGAGATGCTGTTGCTGTTTTTGTAGGCAGGGTCATTCCTCACCACACCGTTTTGCCTCCACGGTTTTTAAGGGGCTGTCCTCTCTCTGTACTCGAAGGACGTAGTAAGTACCTATGACGATGCCGTCACTGGAGCAGCCGACGCCAGCGCAGGAATCTGCCCTCGCGATCGCTGACGACCCCAAGGCTTTACAAGTGGTTGAGGAAACCCCAGCGGCTAACCACACCGCTCCACCCCCGTCCGCCCTCAAACGTTGGGGTCAGCGGTTTGCTTGGTCTCTAGTATTTACGGGTACCGCCCTATCTTCAGCGGTGGGTGGGGCGCTGCTCGCGACCACCACCCCGCTGCCAGACTGGTTGGGCCATGAGCCAGCAGCCCCCCTGAGCCTTGGGGAACTGTGGCAATCGGGCTTTCGCTACCAGGTCACCCGCCCCGTCAATATTTTGGTCATGGGCATTGATGAAGTGCCCAACGCCGAGCCCGGTTCTGAGGAAATGTTTGCTGGGCGCACCGACACCCTCCTATTGACCCGCATCGATCCTGACCAAGGCAAGCTGAATGTGCTTTCCATCCCTCGGGATACCCAGGTCAACATCCCTGGGGAAGGGGTCACCAAGATTAACCATGCCAACATCGCCGGGGGGCCGGAGTTGGTGGCCGATACCCTCCAGGCTAATTTAGGCCCCGTCACCGTCGATCGCTATGTGCGCGTCAGCACAGGCGCATTTCGGGAAATGGTGGACTTGGTGGGGGGCATTGAAATCTATGTGCCCAAGCGCATGGTCTATGAAGACCAAACCCAGGGCCTCTATATCGACCTACAGCCGGGTTGGCAAACCCTGAATGGGGATCAAGCAGAGCAGTTTGCCCGATTCCGGGCCGATGGCAATGGTGACATTGGCCGGGTACAGCGTCAGCAAATGCTCCTCCGCGCCCTGCGGGAACGGTTGACCAGCCCCACCGTCATCCCCCGTCTGCCGCAGATTATTCGGGTGATGCTGCGGTATGTAGACACCAACCTCACCCTGGAAGAAATCCTGGCCCTGTCTACCTTTGCCCTAGACTTGCCCAGCGACGGCCTCCAGATGGTGATGTTGCCCGGTCGCTTTAGCGCACCCAACGAGTTTGTTGCCAGCTATTGGATCATGGATCCCGACGCCAATCAGCAGGTGATGAATGACTTTTTCCAACTGAATACCGTGGCGCTGCTGTCGGATGGAGAGTCGCGGGCAGTGTCTCAACTGCGGATTGCGGTGCAAAATGCCACAGCCACCCCCGATGCCGCCCAACAGGTGGCCAGTATTTTGCGGCAGCAGGGCTTTAGTAATGTCTATGTGGTGCCCGACTGGTCGGGGACCGTGCGCCGTACCCAGGTGATTGCCCAGCGGGGTGACATCAACAGCGCTAATGTGGTGCAGTCGGTGCTGGGCACGGGCCTGGTAGTATCGGAATCCACCGGAGACCTGCAATCGGACCTAACCATTCGAGTTGGAGAAGATTGGTCCTTGGCAGAACCCGCCGGAACCATTCGCTAACCCTACCGTTTGTGTACTTATGGCTACTTCTGATCCGTCCCAAGCGGCTGCCCCTGAGGCCACGGTTTCTGAGGGGCAGCCTGCGGCGATCGCGGCGGAATCCCCCTCAGGGGAGGCCGTCTCGCCCTCAACGGCCCCCAGTTTTGGCTGGAACCGCTACGCTGAGCGACTGAATGGTCGCTTTGCCATGGTGGGGTTCATTGCGCTGCTGGTGTTGGAATTTTTCACCCGCCAAGATTTCTTTACCTGGCTCGGGTTTTAACCATCCCCATAGGGGGAACAGATATCCAGTAGGCAGCCACTGGGGCCTTGGGTGAGAAAGCGCCGCTGGCCGTAGAATTCGTTCTGGGGCGGTTGCAGAATGGGTAGATCCATCGCCAATGCCTGTTCATACACCTGATCCACATCTGCCACCACGAAGGTGACATACATCCCGGTTGGGGCTTGGCGATAGTCTGCGGGCACCAGGGGATGATCCCGTTGAATTAAGCCATATTCTTGATCGCGATCGCCCGGTACGCAGAGCTGCACATACCAATCGCTGCTGTACTTGACCTCTAGCCCCAGCAGTTCAACATAAAATGCCTGACTGCGGGGGAGATCTGGGGTGGAAATGTTGGTCAAAATCCGCATGGTGCTGCCCAAGCTTTAGTCCCACTTGTGGCGGATGAAGTCGTAGAGCTCGATATACTCCTGGGCGGAATGTCGCCAAGAATAGTCATACTGCATCCCCTGGCAGGCCAACTGCTTGAACAGCTTGGGCTCTGTGTAGTAGAGATCCA
>JAQCHG010000579.1 GCA_027619675.1 Cyanobacteriota bacterium | reverse complement strand
ACACCTTTTCCAAAGGCGCGGCGGGGGTGATTTTAGCGAGGGAAATTTCTGGCAGCACCGTGTACTCGCTGAAGGTGCTGGTGCCCATGTAGTGGTAAATGGGCTCTCCATTCTTACTGAAGCGGCTGGTGCCGTCGGGCATCAGCCCCTGGCCTTGGGTGGTGCGAATTGCTTGGCAGAGGTTGGTTTTACCCGAGAGGCAAAACTTGCAGGCGCGGCATTCCGGCACATAGAGGGGAATGACGTGATCTCCCGGTTCCAGGGAAGCCACATCCGGGCCAACGGCTTCCACCACGCCGCCCCCTTCATGGCCGAGGATGGCGGGAAACAGTCCTTCAGGATCCTTGCCGGAGAGGGTATAGGCGTCGGTGTGGCAGACCCCGGTGGCCACCATCCGCACCAGCACTTCCCCTGCCTTCGGCCCCTCTAGGTCAATCTCTTCAATGGCCAACGGCTGGCCCGCTGCCCAGGCGATCGCGGCGCGTGTCTTCATCTCTATCCCCTCAGATCCCGTCTGGTAGCTCCGTTAAGCTACCAAACGACCCTGGGGAAACGGGGGAACTTCAGAGTTTTTCAAGACCCAAACAGTGGGCATGGTGGGCGAAATGATCCGCCATGAAGGAGGCAATGAAGTAGTAGCTGTGGTCGTAGTCCGGTTGCAGTCGCAGGGTCAAGGGGTGGTTGACCGCTGCACAGGCGGTGGCAAACAGGTCCGGGCGTAGTTGCTCCGCCAGGAAAGTATCCGCTTCCCCCTGGTCAATCAAAATGGGCAACCGTTCCGCAGCGGTTTGCACGAGGTGGGTGGGATCGTAGGCCAACCAATCGGCCCGATTGTCCCCCAAGTAGGCGGTGAAGACTTTTTCGCCCCAGGGTACTTGGCTGGGGGCAACGATGGGGGCAAAGGCCGACAGGCTCTGGAAGCGACCGGGGTTACGTAGGGCAATCATCAGCGCCCCGTACCCGCCCATGGAATGGCCCATGATGCCCTGGCGGTCAGGCTGGATGGGGAAATTGGCGGCGATCGCGGCGGGCAGTTCCGTCACGATGTAGTCGTACATGCGGTAGTGCTGTGCCCAGGGATCCTGGGTGGCATTCACATAAAATCCCGCCCCGGTGCCCAGGTCCCAACTGTCTTCCTCCCCCGGTAAGTTACAGCCTCGGGGGCTGGTGTCGGGGGCCACCACCACCACCCCATACTGGGCGGCATAGCGCTGGGCTCCCGCCTTGGTGATGAAATTCTGTTCTGTGCAGGTGAGGCCGCTGAGCCAGTAGATCACGGGGCAGGGCTGAGTTTCGGCCTGGGTCGGCAGGTACACCTCCACATTCATGACGCAGTTCAGCACCGCAGAGGTATGGCTGTACACAGCCTGCCAGCCGCCAAAGCTACGCTGACGGCTGACGCGGGTTAAAACGTTGGGATCACTATAGGCCATGGGTACTTAGGGCTTGCTGAAAAAACCTGAACCCGTTGTAGTTCAGAGCTTTCAGCCCTAAAAAGAGTGTATCAAGTGCAAGGAATAACGACCATAATTAGGGTTTCCAAAAATTACTTTTTCAGCAAGCCCTAAGTAGAGTGGCCTAATTAATTGTGAGAGGGGGTTTGGGGGCGGTGCCCCCAAGAGGGGGTTCCCAATCCCCTTCACCCCATTCATCTTCAAAGTAATTGCGCCCAGCTATTTAATCCGCCAGCACCGATGGACTAGAGGAGCGGGGAATTGAGAAATTCTCCACGGCCTGGGCCGATGCGGGAGAGTCCTTTTCCTCAAACCGATAGCTCCGGGAACGGTGGCGCTTAGACATAATCTGCTCTGGATCAATGCCGTCAAAGGTGGGGGGCAACCACACCCGAATCACCAGCAACGTGCCGAGTACCAGCAGAAACACACAGGCCACCAGCACCTGCACCCAAGGGGTTTCTAACACCCCGCGCACGATGATTTCCCTCAGCACCGAGACAATGGACACCTCTACCGCCACCCCAATGGACACCCGATGCTCTTGCAGATAGATGATCAGCAGCCGAAACAACTCAACCAAAATCAGCAGGAACAAAATGTCAGAGGTGACGGGCTGAAACTGCAAGGGGGGCAATAGCGACAGCACCATCTCCCGGAGCTGCAACACCATAAAGCTGAACAGCCCCACGCACAAACAAACCACGATCAAATCTTGAACGGTTTCCAATAGCCGAATCACCCGACCACTGTTGAGCCAGCGATACCAAGGCAGTGGAGACGACGCATTATTCATAGGTCAGTCCTAACGATAAGGGCGATATCAGCGGAGGCTAGGGGGCGTCATCAATGACAGATGAGCACCTGTGTCTAGCCAGGATGCTTACGGTCGTGGGTGGCACCCCCTAGCCGTGATTACCCTTTAGATTAGGCATAATTTAACTGGATGGCATTAGTGCTTTTATATAAATCCTGTTTATATGCAATAATGCTGGCTTAACTCTCCATGGGCGATCGCGCCCTGACCCCGTCATACCGATTTCCTGGGCATTGATTGTGTTGTCTTAGTTCACAGACTCTGCGTACCCCCTGAGGCCATCGTTGAGAAAGAAATTACCCGTTCAGACTACGGCGGTATATTCATGCCGAAAAATCTCCTTAAACCTCAAAAGCACCACCCGAGGGCGGTGCCTTTGA
>JAQCHG010000578.1 GCA_027619675.1 Cyanobacteriota bacterium | reverse complement strand
TATTGGGGGGCTCCGGTGGCATTGAGGGGGTCGCCGCCGCCTTGACCGTGGCCCGCGATCAGGTGCCCCCCACCATGAATTTAGAGAACCCCGACGAAGGGTGCGATTTGGACTACGTGCCCAATGCCGCCCGTGAGATGCCCGTCGAGGTAGCCCTATCCAATTCCTTTGGCTTTGGGGGCCACAATGTCACCCTGGTTTTCCGCAAGTATCGTAGCTGAGGCTACAGATTGATAGATTGATAAGTATAATGACCTAACAAGGCTTACTTAT
Source organism: Cyanobacteriota bacterium (assembly GCA_027619675.1). Taxonomy (GTDB): domain Bacteria; phylum Cyanobacteriota; class Cyanobacteriia; order Phormidesmidales; family Phormidesmidaceae; genus PCC-6406. The sequence continues at coordinate 2,380 of JAQCHG010000578.1, read as the reverse complement.
TTCTTATCGCCTGATCTTGTTGATCTGCGATCGCGGGCGGAGGGTTTACGGGCTCTCGGTTGATGCTTAGCGGTGCTGGGATGAAGTTGTCCGTCGGCCACCCCGGTGGGATGATGGTGGGAGGCAGCCTGTTTCTCCCTGCCACGTCCCAGGCTTGGATTTGCAAATCAGGTGCCCACTGTACCGTCGTGTCGTTGAGTATCTAGGTCTATGGCTGTCGCAACCCAATCCTTGGAAGCGCTGTGCGTTAATTCCATCCGTTTTTTGGCAATTGATGCCGTTCAAAAGGCCAATTCTGGTCACCCTGGTTTGCCCATGGGGGCGGCACCCATGGCCTACGTGCTGTGGGACAAGTTTATGCGGTTCAATCCCAAGAACCCCGCTTGGTTTAACCGCGATCGCTTCGTTCTGTCCGCAGGCCACGGCTGCATGTTGCAGTACGCCCTGCTGTATCTGACCGGATACGACAGCGTCACCCTCGACGACATCAAACAGTTTCGCCAATGGGGAGCCACCACCCCCGGCCACCCCGAAAACTTTGAAACCCCCGGCGTCGAAGTCACCACTGGCCCCTTGGGTCAAGGGATCTGTAACGGTGTGGGTTTGGCCATGGCGGAAGCCCACTTAGCAGCCCGCTTCAACAAACCCGATTGCACCGTGGTGGATCACTACACCTACGTCATCCTCGGCGACGGCTGCAACATGGAAGGGGTGTCCGGCGAAGCCTGCTCCCTCGCGGGTCACCTGGGCCTGGGCAAGTTGATTGCCCTCTACGACGACAACCACATTTCCATCGACGGCTCCACCGATATTTCCTTCACCGAGGACGTGGGCAAGCGCTTTGAAGCCTACGGCTGGCATGTTCTGCATGTGGAAGATGGCAACAACGACCTAGACGGCATCGCCAAAGCCATCGAGCAGGCCAAGGCCGTCGCCGACCAGCCCACCCTGATCAAGGTCACCACCACCATCGGCTACGGTTCCCCCAACAAGGCCAATACCGCTGGCGTCCACGGCGCGCCCCTAGGGGGCGATGAAATCAAACTCACCCGCGAGTCCCTGGGCTGGACCTACGGTGACTTTGAGGTACCCGCTGACGCCTTCGATCACATGCGTAAGGCGATCGAGCGAGGCGCGAGCTACCAGGCGGAGTGGGAAGAAACCCTGGCTACCTACCGCACCCAATACCCCGAAGAAGCTGCCCTGTTTGAGCGCATGCTCTCCGGTGAACTGCCCGCTGGCTGGGCCGACGCCCTACCCACCTATGCCCCCGGCGACAAGGCCCTGGCCACCCGCAAAACCTCCGAGATGACCTTAAACGCCCTGGCTCCGGTGCTGCCCGAGTTGATTGGTGGATCTGCGGACTTGACCCACTCCAACCTGACGGAACTGAAGATTTCCGGCAGCTTCCAAAAGGATGCCTACGAAAACCGCAACCTCCGGTTTGGGGTGCGGGAGCACGGCATGGGGGCCATTTGTAACGGCATTGCCCTGCACAACTCCGGTTTGATTCCCTACTGCGCCACCTTCTTGGTGTTTGCCGACTACATGCGGGCGGCCATTCGCCTCTCGGCCCTGTCCCAGGCGGGGGTGATCTATGTCATGACCCACGATTCCATCGGCCTTGGGGAAGACGGCCCCACCCACCAACCGGTGGAAACCATTGCCTCCCTGCGGGCCATCCCCAACCTGACGGTGATTCGTCCGGCGGACGGCAACGAAACCTCCGGGGCTTACAAGGTGGCGGTGACCAACCGCAAGGCCCCCACCCTGATGGCCTTTTCCCGCCAAGGGTTGCCCCAGTTGGACGGGTCTTCCATTGATGCGGTGGCGAAAGGGGCCTATGTGCTGTCCGACAGTGACGGGACTCCCGACCTGATCCTGATTGGGACGGGCAGCGAAGTGCATCTCTGCGTCCAAGCCGCTGAAGCGCTGCGGGCTGAAGGCAAGCAGGTGCGGGTGGTGTCGATGCCCTCTTGGGAACTGTTTGAAGCCCAAGATGCGGCTTACCAAGAGTCTGTGCTGCCCAAGGCTGTGACCAAGCGCCTCGCGGTGGAGGCGGGTATCACCATGGGCTGGTGCCGCTATGTGGGGGCTGAAGGCGACGTGATTGGGGTAGATCGCTTTGGGGCGTCGGCTCCCGGTGGCCTGGTCATGGAGAAGTTCGGCTTCACCGTTGATCACGTGGTTAGCTGCGCTAAGGCACTGTTGGGCTAGGGTTGCTTCCGATCAGTCAGCCCTACGGGGCTGACGCCTAATGCTGTGGCAAAGCCCCCTAAGATCCCGAGATCTTAGGGGGCTTTGTCTTGACTAGTTGAGCTTGGCGCGAATAACCCTACCTTCTGGCTCCCTCCTAGCCCCGCTGGGGCGGCAAAGCCCA
>JAQCHG010000577.1 GCA_027619675.1 Cyanobacteriota bacterium | reverse complement strand
GGGGGCGGTGGCGATGATCGTGACTTGGTCAGCCTGTTGGGCGTCGGTGGCGTACACCAACCCCGCTTCCACATGGCCCGTTTCCACATAGGCGAGAACTTGGCGCACGTCTTTGCCGTATACCAACTTGCCTTGCAGCTTGTCGAACAGGCCCAGGGTGGTCAGGCTCTCTTTGGCGTACTTGCCAGCGGGGACGCTCTCGGGTTCCCCAATGGCAACTTTGCGGACACCATCTCCCGGTAGGTCGGTGAAGGTGGCGATCGCAGACTGGCCGGAGGGCACCACCAGCACCAGGGAATTTTGCAGTAAATCACGGCGGGAGTCGGCCCAAATCTGGTCCTGGGCCGCCAGTTCATCCATCCATTGGGTAGAGGCGGACAAAAAGATATCACTGGGGGCACCTTGGCTAATTTGTTGGGCCAAGGATCCGGAGGAGCCGAGGTTATACACCAGGGTCACATCCGGGGCCACTAGGGCATAGGCTGGCTGAATCTCCGCCAGGGCATCTTGAACGCTGGCGGCGGCGGAAATGGTGAGGGTCACCGGGGTCACCGGGGTCACCGCCGCAGGATCTGGGGTGGGGCGGGACGAGATCGGGCCACAGCCCATGGCGCTGGCGGCCCATCCACAGGCCGATAGGGTGATGAAACGGCGTCTTTTCATGGTGTCCTTGGGGGGAGATCACCCGTGCCTCAGCCCGGTTGCGTCACTAGGGGATAAAGCCCCAACTGATGGGCCAGTTCTCGGGCGATGAAAATGAGAAATCGCGCGGCGTCTTCATTGTCGTGGTGGGCGAAGTAGCTGGCGGTTTGCATCAGCACTTGCACAAATTCGGCATCCAGCAGATCGGGTTCACCGTTGAGGATGGTCGGTTCCTGGCCATTGGGGCAGGCCAACAGGCGATCGACGAGGCCCAGGTAACGGTCTTGGCGGGGGGATGGGGTCATGGTGGGTTGAGACCGGGGGACAGGACGGCGGGGGGACAGGACGACCCGCTCAGGGTTTGCGGGCAACGATGTTAAACAGGTGCCAGTATTTCTCTTCCCCGAGGGCGGTTTTGCCGGGGTGTTCCTCCTCCTCTAGGGCCTCCACCACAAAGGGCTGTAGCAGTTGCTCTACCTGGGGGCGGCTGTGGTGGCTCAGGTCTGGATAGGCGGCCCAGGTATCGCGATCGCCGAAGAGATGACCGCAAAAGCGACCACCGGACCGCAAGGCAACGGTGATCTCTTCCCAAAGGGCGGGGAAGGCCGCCGGGGGGCAAAAGGGCAGGCAAAAGCTGGCGTTAATCAGATCCACTTCGGGGGGCAGGGTCAGATCCTCGAACCGCTGCACGCGGGTTTCCAAAAAGGTGCGATTGATGTCGGACCGTTGGCGCAGACGGGCGATCGCCGTCGGTTCCCCATCAATGGCCAACACCCGCCAGCGCCGTTGCAGCAACTCCACCGTATCGCGGCCATCCCCACAGCCCAGATCCACCGCAAACCCAAGGGTGGCTTGGTTGGCCTCAGGAATTTCAGCCGCAAAGGCGGCTAGGGCCTGCAACAGCGTTTCACGGGGGGGACGCCCTGCCACCGCCTGGTAGTAATCAGCCCATCTGCGCTGAAAGTGGGATGATTCGGTGCCCCCAGGGGCACCAGGCTGTAGGGGCCAGCGCTGCAAAAAATCGGACATTGTTCAGGCAACACCTCATGCAGGACAGGGTAGACCACTAGGGGCTGTCATCAATGAGCGCCAGAACCCTTGTTTCACAACGGCTACAGCCCCTAGCCATATCGTATAGGCGGGCGCGGTAAGGCTTACCCAGCAAGGCTTTCATCTGTAATGGATGACGCGCCCTAGGCAGCCGTCAGCATTGGAAAATCAGCCTTCAGCGCCGCCAACCAATTGGCAATGCGCTGATCGGTTTTCTCACTCTCATTCACCTCATCTAAGGGTAAGCCGACAAATTTTCCGTCCCGGATAGAGGTGGATTTCTCAAAGGAATAGTCATCGGTGGCAACGGCCCCCACGATGGTGGCCCCCAGGGCTTTGAACTGGTCATACAAAATCCCCAGGGCACCGACAAAATGCTTGCTGTGGCCTTCGCAATCTCCCGGACCAAATAGGGCAATGGTTTTACCCGTAAAATCCGGTTTTTCCACCTCCATATCAAACAACGGTTCTCGCCAATCGTTTTGCACCTCCCCGGCCCCCCAAGTAGAGCAACCCAGGATTAGGTAATCGTATTTCAGAAGATCTTCCACATCATCAAAATCTTCCTCCATGCTGTATAAATCACATAGATCTTTACCAATTTCCGTTTGGATCTTCTCAGCGATTTCTTCGGTGACACCAGAGGTGCTGCCGTAAAACAGACCAATCTTTGCCATGGTTCTCACTCCTTAGAATTGCAAGATTAGGGCTTAAACGATGTCATGAGATCTTTGTGACTGGTGGACTGACAAAATCTGAAAAATCGATACTTTCGGCAATCGCCTCCAGCTCCTCTAGGGCAATAAAATCAACATCACCATTGCCCAGTATGGACTATTAAATTAGAAGCCAGTATCGGTTGCGATCGCGGGAAATTCTCTCAAGCAAACAGGAGACAATCCTTAGAAATTTGACTGTCAACCAGCCAAAGAACTCTCCGTTCATCCTCACACTAAGTAGGC
>JAQCHG010000576.1 GCA_027619675.1 Cyanobacteriota bacterium | reverse complement strand
AGTCGAGGCAATTGCACTCGTAAGCCTCTACCGATAGCGTGACTCTCTTATAACCGATAAAGTCTATTGAATGGTGGGCACTGCCCACCCCTAACCTGCAACTGTTGACTGGCCAGGGGAGACCCTTTGGGGGAGGGGTTGGGCAGCGGTGGAGGGGTTGCCTCGTTACGCAGCGGAGGCGTTGGCAGTTGCCGCGATCGCGGGTTCCTGTTCTGCCTTTTGGGCCAAAAATGCCTGCAACTGGGCTTCAATATTGGTCCGCACCTCCTCCCGGAAGTCGATGAAGTGCTCTGCCTGGGCACACACCGAAATGTAGTTGGCGGCTACATGGGGATAGCGCCAGAGCATGTGGGCCAGATTGGTCCAAAACCGGAAGCGGGTGTTGCGCTTAATGCCCTGCCGCCAGCAGATGATCAAGAAGGCGCGGATGGTAACCCAGTTGATGTCGGGGCTACCCGCCGAGGTCTTGCGGTTTTGGTAAGACTGCTTTTGCCCTTCCCCCAGCATTAGGAAGTGGCGATAGGTACGGTTCAGCACCGTTAAGGGCTCATAGAGCTGCCAAAATGCCTCGATGTATTCCTGGGCAATTTCTTCGATGGGGCGGGTGGGGACGAAGTTCATCAACGTCACCTGGTTGATGTCGGCGCTCTTTTGCAGCATTCGCCCTTCCCGTTCGAGGCGGTGCCAGAGGGCGGTGTCGGGCAGGGCCTGCAACATGCTGAAGAGGGCGGTGGGGATGGCGGTCTGCTCTTCAAATTGGCAGACCCGTTGACCAGCGCCAGACTTTTCGCCATCAAAGCCGATGATAAAGCCCGCCATCACCCGTAACCCGGTGCGGGCAATGGACTTCACTGACTCGGTTAGGGGGTCGCGGGTATTTTGAAACTTGCGCGTGAGGGAGAGGCTCTCTTCGTCGGGGGTTTCGATGCCGAGAAAGACGGTGCCAAAGTTACAGTCCACCATCATCTGCATCAGTTCAGGATCCTGGGCCAAATCTACGGATGCCTCTGTGGCGAAGGAGAAGGGATAGTTGTGTTCCTCCATCCAGGGTTTCATCGCCTTCAGCAGCCGTTTCACATTGCGCTTATTGCCGATGAAGTTGTCGTCCACCATGAAGATGCTGCGCCGCCACCCCAGGTCATACAGGTATTGCAGTTCCGCCAGGAGTTGTTCGGGCTCCTTGGTGCGGGGCTTGCGGCCATAGAGGACGATAATGTCGCAAAATTCGCACTGGAAGGGGCATCCCCGCGAAAACTGCACCGACATCTCGGCATAGGCGTTCATTTCCAGCAGGTCGTACCGGGGTACGGGGGTGCTGGTCACGTCGGGCTTTTCCCCATTGGATCGGAAGGTGCCTTGGGTGTCTCCCCGCTCTACGGCTTCGACAAACAGGGGCAGGGTGATTTCCCCCTCATCCAAAATCAGGTAGTCGGCCCCGCAGCCAGCGGCATCTTCGGGGATGGCGGTGGGGTAGGGACCGCCCACGGCAACCCGTTTGCCCCAGCGCTTGGCTTCGGCGATCGCGGCCAAAAAGTCTGGTTTTTGCACGATCATGGCCGACAGCACCACAATATCGGCCCACTGCCATTCTGCATCGGTGACGGCCCGGACGTTGCGGTCCACCAGTTTGTAGTTCCAAGCTTGGGGCAAAATCGCCGCTACGGTGACGAGGCCGAGGGGGGGGAGTTGAGCTTTGAAATTGACTAACTCCAGAGTTTTGTCAAAAGACCAGAAGCTCTTAGGGAACCGAGGGTAAACCAAAAGGATGTTCATAAAAACTCCAGAGTTTTCGCTATCCTAACCGATTGCGTCTAGGCCAATGGCATAGCCAACGACATCCCCCTGGGCGAATGATGGGGCAGGTGAGCGCTATCCGCCACTGGCTGTGGTCAAAACTACCGCAATTTCCCCACCCATGGGGAGGCCAGATCCGGGCAGTTGAAAGGACCCGCATCCGGGACGACTATGCGTCAGTTTCTAGCTGGGGGCAATCCCTCTAGCACGAGGGGACCTTGGGGGGTGGGGGGTGCGGCGATCGCCTCCTGGGTGACCAGCATTTGCACCGAGTCCTCAGCACAAGTGCGATCGGGGGCGGTCCATTCTTGGATATCCATCTGGGCTTGAGGGCTGAACTGTCCGCAAAATAGGGGTTTCGCCCCTGCTACTGCCCAGAGACGATAAACCTGGTCCGCCGGGAGCGGCGGCAGTGCTTGGGTGGTCACGGTGATCCGTTGGGTGTTGGGATCAACCACCAGTCGCCCCGTCGCGTTTGGTTGGGCTTCGGTCCCCGCCAGGGTGTAAATGCGGTTTTGGGGCTGGGTAAAGCGGGCGACGATGGCCTCTATCCGCTGATTGTCTTGCCGGAGCTGTTGGTTTTCCCAGCTCACCACCCCCAGGGCGATCGCCGTTGCTGCCCAGCCCAGCCCCAAACCGTAGAGGGGCCAGCGGCCCCCTGAGCCCCTTGATGGCCCTGGGGAACTGGAGACGCTGCTCCTGGCCGTAGCCTGCACAAGCCGCCGCTTGAGGCGAGGAGGGGGTGTTTTGACCGGTAGGGCATAGGGCAGGGTGGCCCAGGTTTGTTGGCAGGATTGCAGTTCTGCCGCCACCTCAGGATGCAGTTGCTGCCATTGCTGCACCTGGGTGATCTCCTCGGGGGCC
>JAQCHG010000575.1 GCA_027619675.1 Cyanobacteriota bacterium | reverse complement strand
GGGGGATGGCCCCGTGAAGGAAAAGGTGGAGTTTTTCGGCGGGGTACTGTTCATCCCCTTTTTCTTCATCTGCATGGGGTTACTGCTGGATGTGCCCATTTTCATTGAGGCCCTCACCACGCGCCTTGCCGTCACCCTGGGCATTGTGCTGACGTTGGTGGCCACGAAGTTTTTGGCGGCGGCGATCGCCGCTGGGCTGTACCGCTATAGCTGGACCCAATTGCTGACCATGTGGTCCCTCTCCTTGCCCCAGGTGGCCGCCACCCTGGCCGCTGCCTTGGTGGGCCTACAGGAGGGGCTCATCGACGCCACGGTGTTCAACGCGGTGATTGTGCTGATGTTGGTGACTTCGCTGGTGGGATCTATCCTCACGGGGCGAGTGGCCAGTCAGTTGCCCCTGCCCCCCCGTCCCCGTGTGGAGGGGGATCCCACCTGGGACGACTGGCTACTGGATGGCAACCCCACCCCACCGCAGGCGGATCCCTTCACGGTGGTGGTGCCCATCTCCAATCCCCAAACCCAGCGTTACCTGATCGAGATGGCGGCCTTAATTGCCCACCACGAGCAGGGGCGCATCGTCCCCTTGTCCATTGCCCCCGCCCACCTGCACATGGATGCCCCCCAGATCAGTGCCGCCATGGCCCAAGCTGAAGCTCGGCTCCGGCAGGCGGAGGAGATTAGCCAAACCCTAGGCACCCCCGCCCTGCCCCGCATTCGCATTGACGATGATTTGGCGGCGGGCATTAGCCGCACCGCGCGGGAACAGGGGGCACATTTGATTGTGATGGGCTGGAGCCCCTCAGCGGGCCTACGGGCTAAGCTGTTTGGCACCCTCATCGACAGCGTATTTTGGGCAGCCCACTGTCCGGTGGCGGTGACCCGGCTCCAGACCGACCCAGTGGACATGCACCGCATTCTGATTCCCATTAAGGTGATCACCGCCGAAGCCATTCGCACGGTGCGCTTTGGCCAGATCTTTGCCGACACCCATGCTGCGGCCATTACCCTGCTGCATGTGTGCGATCGCCAAACCCCCAAGGCACAAATTGCTGACTTCAAGGCTCACCTGGCGGCGGCGATCGCCACCGGACCAACGGTGGACTACCGCCTCAAGGTCATCCACCACGATGATCCCGCCGCTGTGATTCTAAAAGCAGCCAAGAAAATGGATCTGGTCATCCTGCGGTCCATGCGCCGCCGTACCGCTGGGGGTTTGGCCGTTAGCGATGTCACCCATCGGGTTTTAGATGGACTCACCTGTTCGGTGGTGCTATTTGGCGAACCCCACAGCTAATCGCCCTTTTCCTGCCCTTAACCTCACCTGAGTTCGGGTTAAGCGGCATTCCCGTTCCTGTAGGGGCGCAAGGGTTTGCGCCCTGCAATCAGTGGAATTTCGGCCCAACATTGGACTCAGGTATCGGGCAACCGGATATCTGATACCGATTCCCTGGGCTACGGCTGCATATACTGCATCGGGCGCAAACCCATAGCCCAAGGGGCATGGCTTCGCTAGTGCGCCCCTACCGCTAAATTGATGGGTTGTCTTAATTCGCAGAATCCGTATTAAACCCTTGGTTCATCCGTGTGGCTGCGTAGGTCCTGGTCATGGTGCAATGGTGGCCCAGCCGTCCATCAGACAAGGCTCCCTGAACCGTCCCAGTCCGCGTAGGTTGGTGGAACGCAAGGTTCCCGTAGGCGCAGTCGCCCCACTGGGGCTGCGCCTACGAGGGGAGAAAACCCCAAATGGATAACGGCCCTAAGCTTCCGGGGGGGGATCGCCGATGTCTTCGCTGCGGCCCCGCACTGGCGGCACCTGTTCCACCAGCCCCATTTCAAAAGCGATGTCGGGCAGTTCCCCGGCCAGGTACTTACCCGGTTCAAATACGCGACCGGGGGCGAGGCAGAGTTGGCGCAGTTCCACCACCTCATTTTCTAGAAAGATGGCGCGGCTGAGGCGACGTTGGATGGCCATGGTCAGGGCTCCTATTCTTCAAACTGATAGAGTTCGCGGGTGTAGTTTTCATCCAAAATTCGTTTGGGTCGCATCACCAGCACCAAGCGTCCCAACACCTTAGCCGCAGGTGCCGTCTCAGACCATTGCAGGCTCACCGTATCCCCTGCGGCCAGTAGGTAATAGTGCTGGTCGCTCCATTGGCGATCGCTGCGATCTACCACCACCAGCACCTGCTCCTCACTGTTGGGATTGCTGACGTTGGGAAGCTGGCGCACCTGGGCCAAAATCCCGACGGGATCCTCCGCCTGCAAAATCACCTGCCAGCCGGGAATCGGTGCCCAAGCCCCGACACCACTGAATTTGACGATGCCAAAGGGTTCCTCAGGCAGGGGCACGGGGACCGCCTGAAACGCCTCAGGGGACAAGGGTATCGCCCCCGCCACCGGGATCAGGGCGGGTAGTTCGGAGTCGGTTTCTAGGCGATAGGCGGGCAGGGAGGGGGCGGGTCGTGACTTCACCACGGCAAAGTCGGTGAGCAGCTTCTCGATTTGCTGGCGGGCGCTGGCGCTGTGGGCGTACCGTAACCCCAGGGCAATTAGGCGCGATCGCGCCTGGAGATCGGCCTGTTGTCGGGCTAAGGCCCAGTAGTAGTAGGCCGCCGCATCCCCCACGGTGTCGTCGAAATGTTCCGGTAGGGTTTGGCG
>JAQCHG010000574.1 GCA_027619675.1 Cyanobacteriota bacterium | reverse complement strand
TTTCCATTCTAAAGAGCCCCCGACCCGCCACCGCGAGATTCTTCCAACCGCCCTTCCCCGCAGGATGGAACCCAAGGGGCCACCCGGACACATTCCCCACAGTTAGACCCCCAACAACGCCCGCATCCGTTTGTAGGGACAGCGGGAGGGACTGGTTGCGGATTCGGCCCCCGCCTCCGTCGGCCCTAGGTCATCAATGGCGTAGCCCTCGGGATAGGTGCGGGATGGTCGGTCCACAAAAAATTGCGATCGGCGGGGCCACCAACCCCGTTGAATGAACCAGCGGCGGAGGCGAAAGCCCGTTGCCATGGCGGCGGTCAACCCCGGTAGCGGCTGCGCCCAACCCATGGCGGTGCGCATGGGGGCGTCGATCAGGGCCGCCATCACCACGGGCACAATCCAGCCACAGCCTATGGGTAGCCACTGCTGCATCAGCCCCACCACGGCATTGCCCACGGCGGCATTGTCGGGGCTATAGGCAAAGTGGTGGGCCTCATAGTCGCGGTTAAAGCGGTCAAACTCCGCCAGGGTGGTGGGCAGGTGTTGAATGTGCATGCGCTCCCCCACCCCCCGCCAAAAGTAGAACAGGGCCAATTCCTCAGTTTCGGTAAACCGTCGCCAGCCGTAACGCTGGTTCCAGCGGATGGGTTCCAGCAGGGAGGCCGACAGCACATAGAGAAAGTCTTCGTTGCCAATGGGGTAGTGGCTGTGGATGTGGTTCATGCGGGCGATCGCCCGTTCCCCTTGGGGGCTGTCATAGCCCCACTTGAGGATGTTCCCCATGATTAGCCCGGTGTCGTCATAGCGCTTTTGGGGATGGTGCTGAAATTCTCCGGTCCCCCGTAAAACTGCGGAGATCCGGGGGGCACAAAAGGTTTTGAGCAGGGCAAATTCCAGGGAACGGGTCATATCCCAGGGAAAGGTGGTGCCCACCAGTTGGTTGCAGATGGCAATGTGATCCCGTTGGGGATCGAGGTCAGTGGGGTTTGGTAGGTCCAGATTCCGGTTCATGGCAGCGGGCGGCGATGCCAGCCAGGTAGAAGTACGAATGCATACTTCTTCCGGGGGGGGAAGCCGTGCCTCCGGACCAATCAGGGCAGAGCCCTGACAACCCTGCCCCAACCTGCCGCCGCCAAGACCTTCCTATCGCCTCAAACAAGAAATGCTGAGCATGGGGATGCCAGGGCCACAGGCAATCTAAGGCGCGATCGCCTCTTTGTTGTTGATAAAACGGTGGGCTACCGTCTCCGGCTGAATGGCGGAGAGAATGATATGCCCCGAATCAGTAATCATCACCGCTCGGGTGCGACGGCCATAGGTGGCGTCAATGAGTTGGCCGCGATCGCGGGCATCGGCCACAATCCGCTTAATCGGCGCAGATTCGGGGCTGACAATGGCAATCACCCGATTGGCAGAGACAATATTGCCAAAGCCAATATTAATGAGCTTGATATCCATACAAAGTCCTGGAGGCTGGAGGCAAACGGGAATAACGGCCAGGGAACAGAGGAAAATGGCCAAGGGCGAATGCCATCCCGTTCGGGAACCAGGAGGAATGGCGAAATCAGGGATTTCAGTCGATTACGGGCTAAATCAGGCCAGGGCTTTCATGGTAGCCAAAAATAATGGTGCCCCTCGGCCAAAATTGGCTCATTTTTTTTTCGCGCCTAGTGGCCTCTCAACCAGGGATGGCATGGTTCCTAACGGCATCCTGGGCGGAGACGGGGAGCGGAATTTGCCACAATGGGTAGACGAGATAAGCGCAGAACTGACGCAGTCATCCCGATGAACAAGGGGCTTAAGCCCCTTGCCCCGAGGCAGTGCCGAAGGTTCGGGAGTGCTTTACGTCAGTCCTACAGCGCTTGGGTCCAGGTTTGAGGGAAGGAAGGCTATGCAACCCGTTGATTTCACCACCCTCATGGCCACCTGTGCCGAACTGCGCCAGCACTGGCTGCCTGCCCGCTGCGAACAGGTGGTGCAGCGGGATGTCACCACCGTGGCGATCGCCCTGCGCACCCTCAGCGGACGGGGATGGCTTACCCTGTCCTGGCATCCCCAAGGGGCGCGGCTGCACATCGGCGAGGCCCCCCCGAAAGGACCGGACACCTTTACCTTTAGCCAACAGCTCAAGCACCAGTTAAATGGGTTGGCCCTGGTGGCGATCGCCCCCTTGGCCCCCTGGGAGCGGGCCTTAGACCTGCAATTTGCCCGCCGCCCCGGCGACCCAGTGCAGTGGCACCTGTATGTGGAAATCATGGGCAAGTACAGCAACGTGATTTTGGTCAACGATCGCCAGCAGATCGTCACCGCCGCCCACCAAGTCACCGAGCACCAGTCCAGCCTGCGGCCCATCCTCACGGGTGACCCCTACGTGCCGCCCCCCGCCGTGCGCGGCCCCTTTCCCCAATTGGCGGAACCCCAAGCCCGCTGGCAAGAGCGGGTGGCCCTGGTGCCCGCCCCACTGAAAAAGGCCCTGCTCAGCGCCTACAGCGGCCTCAGTTCCGCCCTGGCGATTCAGCTCATCCACGGCGCTGACCTCAGCCCCCAGCAGCCCACCGATACCCTTACCCCAGGGGATTGGCAGCGACTCTTTGACCAATGGCAGCGGTGGTTGCAGATACTAGCGGCGGAAACCTTTGCTACCGCCTCGACCCCAACGGG
>JAQCHG010000573.1 GCA_027619675.1 Cyanobacteriota bacterium | reverse complement strand
CACAGTGGAAGCGGCGCTGTTCATCCAGCAAGAGAATGGAGGCGAGGGCCTCGGGCAGTTGGATTTCTATTTCCACCACCAGGGCTTGCAGAATGGTGGGGCAGGGTTCACCTTGGGCAATTTGGGCCAGCAGCGCATTCTGGCGCTCTAGGCGCATTTCAGCGGTTTTGCGGTGGGTAATATCCCGCGCTGCGGCGTAGATCAGGTGCCCACGGGGAAAGGAACGCCATTCAATCCAGCGGTAGGATCCATCCCGGTGGCGATAGCGATTGACAAAGTTGAGAATTTCCTTCTGTGCCCCTAGTTGGGCCAGGGCCGCTCGGGTGCTGTCCACATCTGCTTCATGGACCCAATGCAAAAAGGTCTGGGCCTGCAACTCCGCCAGAGAGTACCCCAGGGTGGTTTCCCAAGCGGGGTTGAGCCGTAGGAAATGGCCATCGGTGGTGGCAATGCAGAGGAGATCCAAGGCCACCGAGAAGAAATGATCCAACTCCTCCTTGGCTTGGCGTAGGGCCAGTTCAGCCTGTTTGCGATCGCTGATATCCGACACCGTCCCCACATAGCCCAGCAATGCCCCCTGGTCGTCAAACTCCGGCATCATCTGGAGGTCAAACCACACCACCGTGCCATCGGTGTGGAGATGTCGCCCCTCGTTGCGATAGGGAGCCCGTCGGGCCAGGGCCTTAGCCCACCCCGCCAGTAGCCGTTCCCGATCCTCCGGATGCAGCATGGCTTGCCAGGCTCCCCCCTGGACCATGGCCAGGGTCCGCCCCGTCATCTCGCACCAGCGGGGATTGACGTACACACAATTCTCCGCCGCATCAAAGCGAAAAATCCCCACCGGGGCCGTTTCCGTCAGGGTGGCATAGCGCCGTTCACTGTCCCGCAATTCCTGCTCGGCTTGACGGCGCTGGGCCTCTAACTGGGCCTGCCCGGTGATATCCCGCACAATCACCAGCACCTCCGCGTTCCCCACCGGGACGACGCGCACCTCTTCAATGACCTGCATTTGACCGTTGCAGAGGGTCTGCTCATAGCGTTGCAGGGTACCCGTCTCTAGGGCTTGGCGGATATAGGCCATCCGCAGGTCCGCCAGTTCATCGGGCAACCCCTGCTCCTGAAGATTCTGGCCGATGAGGCCCTCCGTATCGCCAATTACCGTCATGTTGTTGGCGGCAAAAAAGTCCAGGTACACCCCTTCGCGATCGATGTGCATGATCAAGTCGGGCAGGGCCTGCACCAAGGCCCGATGCTTCTGCTCGCTGTGGCGTAGGGCCGCCTCCACCTGCTTGAGGGGGGTAATGTTCTGGGAAATGCAGAGGATCCCCACCACGGCTTCGCCATCGGGGCCATAGAGCGGGGTGGCGCTGAATAGGAAGTGATGATTCCACCAGGGCATTTCCCACTGGGTGGGGTGGCCGGCCAGGGTTTGGCGCAGGCAGGGCTCGACCTGTGCCCAGGCCCCAGGCTCTAGTATCTCCGAGGCATGGCGACCGATCACCTGGCGGGGATCCAGCCCCAGGACCGTCAGCATTTTGCCCCCAATGAAGGTGACGGTGCCCTGGCAATCTAGGGTCTGAACCGCCCCATTGGGCAGGTTTTCGACGAGCTGGCGATAGCGCCGTTCGCTGGCCTGGAGGGCCTGTTCTGCCTCCCAGGCCTCGGTGACATCTTGGGACACCCCAAAGAGTTTGATCACCTGCCCCTGGCCATTGACCACGGCTTGGCCCTTGCAGAAGGTATGGCGCACCGTGCCATCGGGGCGCACAATGCGGTGGCGCAGGGCATAGGGGGTGCCCGCGTTGATCAGTACCTGGATGGCCTGGTTGAGGGCAGGCCAATCCTCGGGGTGAATGCAGGCGGCAAAGGTTTCAAAGCTGGGGCCAGAGAGGGTTTCATCTAACCCGTATTGGCGCAGCAGTTCCTGGGACCAGAGAATGTCATCGGTGATCAAGTCATATTCCCAGTGGCCTAGGTGGGCCATGCGTTGGGCTTCCATGAGGCGGGCTTCACTTTTGACCAGGCGGGCGGCGGTGGCCCGGCGTTCAGCCTTGAGCTGCACTCGGTCGGTGATGTCTTCAACGATCGCCAAATCACTGACGGGGTGAGGCTGGCCATCGTAGACGGCGGATAGGGTGATGCCAGCCCAAACGATGCGGCCATCCCGCGCCATAAAGCGCTTCTCGAAGGTGGTGTTGGTGATCTCCCCGGCAAAAAGCTGACGCTCTAGCTCCACCTGGGTGGCGAGGTCGCCGGGATGGGTGATGTGGTGGTAGGTCAGTTGCCGCAGTTCCGCTTCGCTGTAGCCCACCAGGGTGCAGAATTGCTGGTTGGCGCGGATGTAGTGGCCAGCGGCGTCGGTTTGGTTGATGCCTACCCCGGCCTGGTGAAAGACTTCGCCCAACTGGCGGCAGTGGTCTAACTGCTGTTGCAGGTGGTGCTGTTGCCAAAGGTTGTGGAGGCTCAGGTGTAGGCGATCGCCCCCTAGCTGATCCGTGAAGAGGTAATCGTAGGGGGCCTGGGGCCACGCCGCCGGGGTGGGCACGGTTGCCCCTAGGGGCAACAGCCACAGCAGCGCCGGGGGTGGGCACCCGGCAGCAAAAACCTGGCCGTGGGCCTCAAAACCGGGGCGATCGCACACCACCACGTCCGGGCTCAGCTC
>JAQCHG010000572.1 GCA_027619675.1 Cyanobacteriota bacterium | reverse complement strand
ATAATGGGATCGCCGAGATCAGACCCACATTCCAACCAGCCCCTCACAGCCCTGGCGCGTATTCTGAAAACCCTGCGGGAGACGGACGATCGCCCAGCGCTGGTGGATGCGGTTTTGGACAACTTACAGGGGGAATTTCACTACACCCTGCTGTGGCTGGCTGAGTACGATCGGACTGCACACTGCCTCATGCCCTTAGGCTGCCGGATTCCCAATGGGCAACGGGAACGCCGTCTCGAAGCGGCCCTGTCCCTAACGCCGGGGGATTTGTTAGAGCAGGTGGTGATCCAGCAGCGCACCGTTTTGGTCAACGACCTGCGCATCGAGCCTCGCATTGGCTATTGGAGCCAATTGGCGGAACGCTTCAACATCCAGGGGACGTTATTGTTTCCCCTGCGCCGTCGTGATGCCTGCTATGGGGTGATGCTCCTGGGCACCCAACAATGGGGCCAGTCCCCCGATCCTGAGGAGCGCACCTACCTCTCCACGGTGCTGGGGACCCTGGCGGACACCCTGCATCGACAGGCTGAGTGGGCGCAGCAACAGGCGATCAAACGGCCTGAACCCCCGGTGTTTGACCTGCTGAACCAATGCTGTGACCTGGCGGATTTCGACGCCCAACTGGAGGCGATCGCCCTCGCCACCCATCGGTTCATCCAGCCCGATCGCACCCGCTTGTACTGGTTTGACCCTGAGGGCTTTACCTTTTGGGAACGGCTGGTGACCCAAACCGCCAAACCCAATGGCTGCCGCCGCTTTGAGGTGACTGACAGTCCCCAAACCTTTACCGCTAACAGCATTCGTGGGGTCTATCAAGTTCTCTGTGGCGGTGAGTTGATGGTGGTGGGGGAATCCGAGGGCTTGGTGGTGCTCAACTTGCCGGAGCATTTGCTGCGATCCCTCGGGGCGCGATCGCTCCTTGCCGCCCCCATCCTCCACCAAGGGGATCTGCAGGGGTTCCTGCTGGTGGAAGGCAAAGAACCCCGCCTTTGGCACCAAGCGGACAAAGATTTCATCGCAGCGGCGGCCCGCCTAGCCGGATTAACCGTCCCCGCCAACACCCTCGCCGCCACCCTCCGCCAGCATGAGGCCGATCAGCAATTGCTGACGGGCATGGTGCGCAGCATCCACGACGACAGCGACTGGCGGCAAACCCTCGATAGCTGTGGCGCACGGCTCTGCGAACGGTTGGGGGCACAACATTTTCTCGTGCTGCTCCACGATTCCGAACGGGGGGGATATGAGGTCACCTTCCACCATGGCAGCGGTGGTCGCCGGGGGGTGACCGCCAATTGGTCCTCCCTCGATGAGGTGGATTGGCAAATGATGGAGCGCAGCACCCAAGCGATCGCCGTCCAGGACCTCAACCAAGACCTCAAGTTAATGGCCTGGCGGGAACCGCTCCAGTCCCTAGGCATTCAGTCCCTCCTGGCCTGTAATGTCTCCCCTGGTCAAGCCCCAGAAGCGGTGATTCTCGTGGGGGCTGCCGCTCCCCGCCACTGGATCCCCATGGAGGGGGAACTGCTCATGGCCATTGGCCAACAGTTGGGGCTGATTTTGCACCAGTGGCAACTGCAACGGCAGATGAACCAGCAGGGGCGGGTGTACGACGCCATCCAGTGGGGGTTACGCACCCTCCAGCGCACCTTTCAACCCGATGAGTTGGAGGCAGCGGCCTGTCGCCATCTCCTCGATCTGCTCCAGGTGTCCCTGGTGGCGCTGGTACACTGGCGCATTGGGGACGCGACCGCAGAGGTGGGGCACTTTGTCACCCGCCACAAGGACTTTCAAGCCCAGCCCAACGTGCCCATTCCCCTGGCCTCCGATGCCATCATCAACTGGGCACTCCAGACCGATGGCCTCATGCCCGTCACCCTGGAGGATTTTCCTTCCCCCACCCAGCAATGGATTACGGGCTCACCGGGCAGCAAGTTTCTGCTGATGGCCCTGCGGACCGCCCCAGACCACCAGCCCAGTGCCGTGCTGGTGCTGGCGGATCAGGGCGATCGCAAGTGGACCGACTACCACATGGGTTTGGTGACCCTGTTGGGTAACCAGTTGGCCTGGTCCCGCCGTCACCTGAGTGTGGTGGAGATGCTGATGGCCCAGCGGGAGGAGCTAGAGCAACTCAACTGGTACAAACACAAGCGCTTTGACGAAGTCCATCGCCGCTTAGCCATGAATCTGCGGCGGCTAGAAGAGGGGGCAAGCAGCGATAACAGCCTGGCGGCCCAGCGCCAACAGCAGTTGGTGCGGCAGTTAAGCAGTTTGTCCCAAAGCATTGCCACCATGTTGACCCAAGAGCAGTGGCAACTCCACAACCACGGCCAAACCACGCCCCTGATTAGCCTACTGAACCGCCTGATGGAGCGGGCTGGCCCCCTGATTCGTCAACGTCAGCTCTGGTCTAAGGTGCACAACGACACCAATGTGATTATTGGGGGTGACATCGTCAAAATTGAATTTATTCTCCATGAGCTGCTGGTGGCTGCCTGTGAGCGATCGCCCGAACAGGGCCGCATTGACATCTGGTGCCGCCCCCTCGACCGCACTTCCCTAGAGCTATCCATTACCGATGACGGCACCCTGCCCCAAGCACTGCTCGATGATTTGAAAAACGGTCGGCCCGAAGATATCCTCTGGCCATCCAGCTTGGATGAACC
>JAQCHG010000571.1 GCA_027619675.1 Cyanobacteriota bacterium | reverse complement strand
CGCCCCCGGCCATGCTGATGATCCCCGTCTTCACCAAACTCAGGCCAATGATCATCACCACCGTCCCCGACACGATGGGGGTGATAATTTGGCGGGCCAGGTGCAAAAACTGGCTGAGGATAATTTCCACAAAGGCCCCAAAAAAGCACAGGCCAAAAATCAATCCCAGGGCTTCAGTGGGGCTAGATCCCGCCGCGATCGCCCCGGTACCCACCCCAATCACCGGGCCGAGAAAGGCAAAACTGGTGCCCTGTAGGCTCAGCAGCCCCGACCCCACCGGACCAAAGCGACGGCACTGGATAAAGGTGGCCACCCCCGACACAAACAGCGACATGCTGATCACGTAGCCCGTATCCCCCGGTGCCAACCCCAGGGCACCGCTGATGATCAGGGGCGGGGTGATGATGCCCACAAAGGAGGCCAGCACATGTTGCAGGGCCACGAAAAAGGCTTCCACCGCTGGGGGGCGATCGTGGAGGCCATAGATCAACTTGGCGGTGACGGGGGCAGCGTCCGTCACGGTGGGGGAATCGGCGGTCATGGGTGAGCAACCCTCCTCGGCATGGTGTCGCCTAGACCATAGATCCCGCCGCTGGGGCCAAGCTGTTCAGCGTTAACGGATTGGATGAGGGTTGGGGCCGGATCCACAGGGGGATGGTCCTACGGGACGGGTCTCTGGCCATCGCGCCGCAGCCACCCCAGCAGATCCGGCTCCCGCTGCATGGCCTGGAAATCGGCTTGGTTTTGGCGGGCGGTGGCTTCATACCAGCGACAATGGCTGGCAAAGGCTTGGCGATAGGCCCGCTCTAGGCGAAAGTCCTGGGCCAGTTGATGCAGGGTAAGGTGGGCCTGCACATCCATCGCCGCAGCGGGCGCAGGTACAACATGGGCAAGGGGCTCAAATTCATGCATGGGTTGCCATCGGGTCGCATTCCTGGGAGCCAGCATATCGGCCTGCCCTGGCGGCAGGGGTACCCCGTGGACGTTTATTCATGAACCGGGACAGCACCTAGGGTCGCCCCAGAGGGCTACAAAAACTGGGGGCGGGCCTGCTGGTTTGCCGCCAGCAGGGCCAGCAGGGCATCCCACTGTTCCCCTTCGATCAATCCCTGCAATTGGCTGAGTTGGGTCTGGTAGGTGTGCAGCGATCGCAGCACCTCCGCCTGGTTGTAGCGGGCCATCATCACCCCCAGTTCTGGGTTACCGCCCCCCACCCGGCTGGTGTCTCGAAACCCAGAACTGGCAAACTGCGCCGCCAACTGGCGCACGGTGGGGTCTGGTTCCTGCAAACAAGCTTGAATCAGGCTGCCGCTCACCATCACCGGCAAATGGGAAATCCAGGCGACGGCGCGATCGTGGTCGGCGGGGCTACAGGTGTAGAGGCTAGATCCCAGGGATTGGGCCAGGGCTTGCACCGTCTCGACGGCATCCGTCGGCGTCGTTTCCAGGGGCGTGATCACATAGGCCCGCTGCCGAAACAGCCCCGCCTCTGCCGCCCCTAACCCCGCCTCGCTCTTGCCCGCCATCGGGTGGCCCCCCACAAAGCGGGGCCAGTGGGGGGTGGCCGCCGCCACCACCGATGCCTTCACCGAGCCCACATCCGTCACCACCGCCTGGGGTTGCAAATGGGGGGCTAGGGCTGCCACCGTGGGGGCGATCGCGGCAATGGGGGTGCAGACAATCACCACCTCCACCGGACTGAGGCTATCGAGGGCGATCGCGGCGTGGTCCACCATGCCCTGCATCACCGCCGTCGTACAGGTATCGATGCGGCGTGCCACCCCGTACACTTCGTGGCCCTGTTGGCGCAAATCCAACCCCAGGGAAGCGCCAATTAACCCCAACCCCACAATGCCAATCTTCATGGTTTCATCCCGTTGCCGCTGGGACCTTGCCCCCTGATCTCTAGCGGGGGACAGCCCCAGTCGATTGTTCCATGGTTTTGGGCCAGCGCCACCCCAGGTCCCAGCCCTGCCCCCAAGCCTTCCAGTCCCTGTGCCCATCTGGACCTAAATCACGCCTGCCCCTCCGCCTATCCCCTTTGGCTGACACACCCGATTACGTTCATCCTCCCTTCGCGCTCCCTTGGCCCCCGGACAGGCTCCGCCAAGGACAAGGGGTGTGGCGAGATCCAGCCATGGGCTGAAACCGTGGTCGGTGCATCAGTGTCCTCTGCAACAGATGTCAACGCGATCGCGGGCAGCCCCAACACCAGCGTTAAAGTGAAGGCTTAACCGTCGGGGGATCACACCCGTGCCCTAGACGGGGTCGCCGTACCCTTATGCGCCCGAACTGGGCAGTCTGGGGATAATGCTTGCTTGGATTGCACCCCCTTATGAGCCGTCCTGACACCCTCACCCCAGCGGAATTGCTAGCCCGTTACGACCAGGGAGAGCGGGACTTTAGCAAAGTTCTGTTGAACGAATGCAACCTGGCCGGGGCACAACTGCCCCGCATTGTGCTGCGGCAAGCCAGTCTCAACATCGTTAACCTCAGCACCGCAAACCTGAGCCACGGCGATTTAGAAGGGGCCTCCCTCAACGTCAGTCGCTTTAGCGGCGCGAACCTGAGCCAGGCCCGCATGTGCCATGTGCAGTTAAACGTGGCCAACCTCATCCGCGCCATTTTGGTGGGGGCAGACCTGACCGAAGCTTCAATGATTC
>JAQCHG010000570.1 GCA_027619675.1 Cyanobacteriota bacterium | reverse complement strand
CCGTTCATCACGGGCATCCGAATGTCCATCCAAATTAGCTGGGGTTGGTGGGTTTGCCACTGGGCGATCGCCTGCTGGCCGTTTTCTGCCTGGTAGACCTCGAAGCCCAGGGGCTGCAAAAACTGCTGGATGAGCTGGCGATTTTCTAGGCGATCGTCCACCACCAGGATGCGGTAGGTGGGTTGCCCCGGCACTAGGCCCACCACCTGCTGGTGATCTGAGGGGGCGATCGCCTGGTCAATCACCGCCCGCCCCAGGGGAATGGTGAACTGAAAGCAACTGCCCTCGCCAACGGTGCTGGTCACCGTCAGGTCGCCCCCCATCAACTGCACCAGTTGACGGCTGATGGGCAGCCCCAGCCCAGTCCCCTCTTGGGAATTGCGCCCAGCGGCGGTTTGCACAAAGGCTTCAAACAAATGGCCCAGTTCCTCCGGGGCGATCCCCGGCCCGGTGTCCTGCACCGCAAAGGTGACCTGCACCTGCTCGTCGGGTTGGGGCTGGGCCTGCACCCGCAGGGTCACCGCCCCCTGGTGGGTGAACTTGATGGCATTGCCCAGCAGGTTGAGCAAAATCTGCCGCAGCTTGCGTTCATCCGCCTCCACCCCCACGGGCAGATCGGGGTCGAGGTCAAACACCAGGTCAATGCCCTTGCTATCGGCGCGAATTTGCAGCATCTCTTGCAGCGCCTCCAGCATAGAAGGGAGGTGGAAGGGGCCGGGGGTGAGGGTGAGGCGACCCGCTTCAATCTTGGACATATCCAACACGTCGTTAATCAAGGCCAGCAGGTGTTCACCGCTGCGGTGGATGGTGCCTAAGGTGTCCCGCTGTTCTTGAATCAGGTCGTGGGGCAGGCGATCGCGCTGGAGGGTGAGGTTCCGCAGCATCACCTGGGAGAAGCCCAAAATGGCGTTCAACGGTGTGCGGAGTTCGTGGCTCATGTTGGCCAAAAAGTCACTCTTGGCGCGGCTGGCGCTTTCCGCCACCTCCTTGGCCGCCGCCAGTTCCGCCGTGCGGGTCTGCACCCGTACCTCTAGGGTTTCGTTGAATTTCACCAGGGCGGTTTCCGACTGGCGCTGAGCGATCGCGCCGCCGATGCTGCTGGCCAAGGCTTGCAGGGCCGCCTGCTCCGTCGGCGACCAGACCCGCTCTTGGTGGCAGTCGTCAAACCCAGTAAAGCCCCAAAACTGATCCCGAATGAAAATCGGCACCACCAACATGGACAGAATCCCCTGGGGACTGAGCAGCGCCTGCTCCGTAGCGGGGAAGTCGCGAATCAGCCCCACAATCGGTTGATCTTGGCTGAGGGTGGCATCCCAGCGGGGCAAAATTTCCGGATAGAGCAGGTTTTGCAGCTCCGGGTTGTCGATTTCCGGCACCACGCCGGGGGCCACCCATTCCCACCGTTGGCTGCTGGCCCGCTGCTGGGTTTCTGGGTGGGGATGGTTCTCAAAAATATAGATGCGGTCCACATCCGTCGCCGGACCAATGGCCGCCAACGCCGACTGCACCGCCGCCTGGATGTCGGGGATGGTCAGCAGGTCTTTGTTGGCGATGGCGATGCCCTGGAGCAGGCGATCGCTGCGATTTTGAGGGGTGGCGAGGGTGGGCATGGCGGGAGGGGTGTGGGGGTGTGAGGGTCAAGGGGTGTGAGGGGTGGAGTTTCTAATTGTTAATTGCTAATTGTTAATTGCTCCTCTCCCTCTTTGGGTAAGGCACAGGTGCGGGGCAGGCTGACGGTGAAGGTGGTGCCTTGGTTCACTTGGCTCTGGCAGGTGATGGTGCCGTTGTGGAGATCCACCAGTTGTTTGACGATCGCCAATCCCAGGCCGTGACCCATGATGCTGCCCACATTGCTGGCCCGGTGGAAGGCTTGGAAGAGGTATTGCACGTCTTCGGCGGGGATGCCGATGCCAAAGTCCTGCACGGTGAAGTGGGCCTGATCGTCTTGATAGTCCAGGGTGAAGTGGACCGCTTGGTCGGTGGGGGAATATTTCAACCCGTTGGTCAGCAGGTTGGTCAAAATCTGTCGCAGCAGCCCCTTGTCCACCAGCAGGGGGGGCGGGGTTTGATGCACCGTGAGTTGAATGCGATCGCGGGGTTGGATCAGGTTGAGGTCATCCACCAGCTCTTGGCAGTAGGGGGCAAGGTTGATTTCGGTGGGGCGCAGGCGTAGATTGCGGCCTTCGCTGCGGCTAAACAGCATCACATCGTCCATCAACTGGTTCATGTACACCACCGCCGATTGGATGCGGTTGATGTGCTGCTGTTGTTGGTCTGGGGTGAGGCGATCGCTATAATCCCCCACAATCCCCGCTGAGGATGAAATGATCCCCAAGGGGGTGCGAAATTCATGGGCGGTGATGGAGACAAATTGGGACTTAAGTTGGTTGGCGGCTTGCTCTGCGGCTAGGGCTGCCTGCAATTCCTGCTGGGTGTGTTGCTGTGCCGTCACATCGCGGGCGATGGCGTAAACCCAACCCTGGTGTCCCACCGCCTGCCATTCCAAACAGTGATAGGTGCCGTCTTTGGCGCGGTAGCGGTTCTGAAACCCCTGCACCCGCTGCCCCGCCGCCAAGTCCGCCAGGGCTGCTTGGGTCAAGGCCCGATCCTCTGGGTGGACCCAGCCCAGGCAGCAGGTGCCCTGTAACTGTTCTGGGCGATACC
>JAQCHG010000569.1 GCA_027619675.1 Cyanobacteriota bacterium | reverse complement strand
CGAAAGCCCTCGCCATTGGCGGGGGCTTTTTGCGTTGGGGGGTAATAGCCTTGGCAAGACCTGCTAAGGCGTTGCCAAGGCCGGAGTCAACAAGAAGCTTATGCACATTCACGCATCAAGCGGGGAGCAAGGGACTTCAGCCCCTTGCTCTTACAGGAATCCCGCGTTTATTCGGGCAATTCCCATCAGCCCCTTGTCCTAAGCCAGGACAGGCACAGCTATGCCGAAACAACAGTAAGGGTTTGACCCCAGCAGTTATTTCGCTTCACTCACTAGCTGCTGATGCGGGTCATCAGCACCGGACAGGGAGCGTAGACCCGCACGTAGTCAGATAGGGATTCACCCAACAGGCGATCCAGATCGGGGATGCCTTTGGCAATGGAAGGGCGGCGATCGGGGGAACCCAACACCAGCAAATCCACATTCATGTCATCGGCCAGTTGGCAAATCCGTCGCCCCGCCTTGCCCTCGGGAGCCACCAGCTTGCAGGGGATGTTGTAACGACTGGCTTCCGCTTGGGCGGCCTTGAGGATCGGGTCCTTTTGCGGTTCGGGATCCGTTTCATCAAAGGGGCGGGCCTTCAAGTTGGAGATGGAGTGAACGAGCACGAGTTCTGCCCCCTTGATGTCCCGCAGTAGGCCAATGGCGAGGTTCAATCCCTCCTGGGCGGAGTCGGACTTGTTCATCGCCACCAGCACCCGCTTGATGGGGCGAATATTGTAGAGGTCATCTTTCACCAGCAGCATGGGCCGCGATGAGAGTTGAAAGACATATTGGCTGACGGAATTATCGAGAATCGCCTTGAGGCCCTGGAGCCCTCGGGAGCCCATAATGATGAGGCTGGCATCCATTTCTTCGGCCACCCTGACCACCACATCTTTGGGATCCCCTTCCCGCAACATGGCGGTGACCCGGCTGGAGTCTAGGCTGAGGTTACTAATGGCGTTGGCCAGGGTACGCCCGCCCGCTTCCCACTTGCTGGCCATCTCTTCTGCCGAAACTTGGGAGGGCACGACATGGAGGACATTGACGGAGGCCCTCTGAATCAGCGGTATCTCCATGAGCACCTTCATCATGGCTTCAGTATTGCCAGTGCCGGAATCCGCTAGCAGAATTTTTTCTATCATGGTGACCTCCTGAAATAACCCCCCCGCGATCGCTGGCGGGAACCTAAATTTTGGAATTTGAGGGCGTTAGGGTGAGTATGGAAACTTTTATGGTGACTGACTGGCCCCTAAAAGCCTTATTTTTCAGGGGTTTCATCACGCCATGTTCATCATAAACATCCCCCTTGAACGGGGTTTGAGCGATTTCATAATTTGTAGTAAGACAAAATTCCTGATGACCGCTGTTTTTGAATACCTGGTGCGGGTACAGCCCCACCACACGGACTATGCCGGGATTGTGTGGCACGGCAACTATGTGGCCTGGATGGAAGCGGCGCGGGTGGAATATCTGCGATCGCACGGCCTCAACTTTGCCGATTGGGTAGCTGCTGGGGTAGACCTGCCCGTGGTAGACCTCTCCCTGCGCTACCGACAGTCTTTGACCATGGGCATGGATGCGGTGGTAAAGGCTTGGCCAGAACCCCGTCAAGGGGTGCGGCTGGTGTGGCAATACGACATCCAAAACCAGGCAACGGGGGCCAGTTGCGTGCTGGGCACCGTCACCCTAGCGCCCGTGGATCGCCAGACGCGCCGGGTACTGCGGCGACTACCCGAAGCTTTTCAGCGGGATCTCGATCGCCTGTATGCAGCATCCCCCTGACCTTCAGTTGGGATTTCCCGTGAGCGGGGATCGAAGCATCACTCCTTTTGCAGTACGTCGGCAAAGGGCAAGTCCTCAGAGGCTAAGACAAACAGGGTATTGGGGAGATCGGCGGTGCGGGCTTGCAGGTCAGCATAGTAGTCACTGAAGGGATCCATATCCCCTGGAGAGGCCAACCCTAAAAACACCAAGTCGGCTGACTGGGACGAGTCCGTCAGGATGGCATCAAAGCTGCGGTTACCCGCCACAATCACCTGGGCGATCGCCCCGATGCGAAGGCTCTCAATCAAGCGGTTGAGATTGCCCTCAGCGGCGGTGGCGGCGGTGGCATCAGGCACCACCAGTTTGAGACACACCTCTGCCCCCCGCCATTCCCAACTGGTACGCAGCAGATAGGCCAGCAGCAGCATTAGCCCACCATTGGCCTGCAAGCCGCCCCACCACACATCAATGCGCCGCTGCTGGGAGGGTCGCTGTCGAATCTCCATAAAGGTGGCGGGGCTGCTGCGCAGGATCACCACATTGCGTTTAGCGCGGTGGCAATGGGTCACCATTTGGCAGAAGCGATCGCGGCCCGTTGGGTTTTCCGTATCCCCCAACAGCACCGTATTGGGCATCAGCGGCCCGATCCCATAGGCTTCCATTAGTTGGGCCATGCCCGCGAAGGGATCCGGGGCCGTCACCAACCGCACAAAGGCTTGAATGCCCCGCCGCTCCAGGTAGTCTTGCAGGGTGGTTTCCATGGCCTCTTGACGGGCCACATCCCGGCTACCCGTGGGCAACACACTGGCCACGGTAAAGAGCCCCCGTTGATGGGTGAGGGCATTGGCCAAATCAATGAGGTGCCAGCGCTTGGTGGGGGCACCGGAGAACACCAGCAGGTGGGGCCGCCAATTTTTGGC
>JAQCHG010000568.1 GCA_027619675.1 Cyanobacteriota bacterium | reverse complement strand
GTTCGGGATAAGTCGATAGAGGGAATGTCGTGACGCTCCACCTCAGCAAATCCGTAGGAGCGCAGGGGTCTGCGCCCTGAAAAGGTATCGGGCAACCGGATATCTGAGCCCAATGTCGGGCGGGAATTCCAATGATTACAGGGCGCGAACATAGCCTTAGGGGCATGGCTTCGCTAGTGCGCCCCTACAGGAGCGGGAATGCCGCTTAACCCGAACTTAAGTTTCTTACGCCTCGGCTGTCCTCTACCCAGAAGGGGCTGGGAATTGACACCATGCGGTACTAGGCCGGGGTTTCCGCTGCCATTGCCGCTGACACATGGCGGGGGATGGAGACCTGAAAGGTGGTGCCCTGTTGATGTTCGCTATCAACGGTGATGGTGCCCCCCATCAGCGTCACCAGGGAAT
Organism: Cyanobacteriota bacterium; assembly: GCA_027619675.1. Lineage (GTDB taxonomy): Bacteria > Cyanobacteriota > Cyanobacteriia > Phormidesmidales > Phormidesmidaceae > PCC-6406. The sequence continues at coordinate 2,265 of JAQCHG010000568.1, read as the reverse complement.
CCACAATGGCGAGGCCCAATCCCGTGCCCGTGTGGCGGCGGGTCTGGGTTTGATCCACCTGACGAAAGGCTTCAAAGATGGAGGTCAACGCCTCTGGGGCAATGCCGATGCCAGTGTCGGTGACGGTGAGGAGCAGGGTGTCAGGGGTAGGAGCGGTGAAGGTGACGGCCACGTAGCCGATGTCGGTAAATTTAATGGCGTTGGAAATTAGGTTGGTTAAAACCTGGCGTAAGCGGGTGGGGTCGTTGGTCACCAGGGCGTCCGCGAGGTCAAGGGTGAGGGTGAGGGTGAGGGCTTTTTGCTCCGCCAGCGATCTCATTTCCGCCACGGTGGCCTCCGCCAGGGCCGCCACGTCCATGGGCTTAGGGGACAGTTCTAGGCGACCCGCATCCAATTTGGAAAAGTCCAAAATTTCATTCAGCAGGGTGAGCAGGTTTTTGCCGTTGCTGTGGATGCGGCGCACCATTTCCAACTGCTTGTCATCCCAAGTGGTCTGACGGCGGCGCGTCAAGAGTTGAGAAAAGCCGATGATGGCGTTGAGGGGGGTGCGCAGTTCGTGGGAAAAGGTGGCCAAGAACTCGGATTTGAGGCGTGAGGCCCGCATCAGTTCCACATTTTGCCGCTGAATCTGGCGGCGATGTTCTTCCAAGGCTTGGTTTTGCTGGCGCAGGAGGGTGTTGGTGGCCTGCAATTGGGCTTGGGCGGCCTGGACGGCCTGCTCTGCTTGGTAGATGCGCAGGGCGTTGCGGATGCATTGGGTGAGTAAATCGGGGCTAATGCGGGATTTGACCAGGTAGTCTGAGGCCCCGGCCTTCATGAACTCCACCGCCGTTTCTTCATCCCCCTGGCCCGTCAAGATAATCAGGGGAAGGGTGATGTTCTGTTGGCGCAGATGGTGGATCAACTCCAGACCGTCCATGTCGGGCAGTTGATAGTCCAAAAAGGCGCAGTGGAAGGGCTGCGATCGCAGGGCCTCGATGGCGGTCTGCCCCCGGTCTACCTCGGCAATGGTAGCCACGCTGAGCCCCGATCGCTTGAGGGCTCGCCGCACCGCCATGCGGTCAACGTCGTCGTCATCCACCACCAAAATGCGCAACGGCTCGTCCATGGCGGGCTAGGGCAACTCACAGAGATTCCAATAGTCTGTCAGGGTCACCATGGTGTGGGCAAAGCTGTCGAACTGAACCGGCTTAACAATGTAACCTGCGACATTGTACCGATAGGCATCGATGCGATCGGCCTCGGCGCTAGAGGTGGTCAGCACCACCACGGGCATGGCGTGCAGATCGGGATCTTGTCGCAGGGCTTCTAAAAACTCAATGCCGTTCATGCGGGGCATGTTCAGGTCTAGCAGCACCATACAGCGCTGACCCACCACAGGGCCAGTTCCTTCCCCCCGCAGCATGGCCAGCCCCTCTAGGCCATTTTTGGCCACATAGAGGGGATTGCGGATATTGCTGCGCTTAAACGCCCGCTTGACGTTCATCACATCGACATCGTCATCCTCAACCAACAAGATATTCAAATCCCGAACAGCCATCGAACTTCGTGGTTTACAGCACATTGGCCCTTTCTCAAACTGCGGTCGTAGCGACCCTCAACATCCCCTTATACGGACTGACGCAACCGACTCCCGAATTCTCGGTCCTCCGTTGGCACAAGGAGCTGAAGCCTCCTGCCCATCGGTGTGACCGCGTCAGCCTTGCCCTAATTGCGGGTGGGGCGGGCGATCGCCATTGCAACCCAGGCACTCCGCCCCAAACCGTCACCTGGGGCCGGAACCGGGAATTTTGACGCGCCTAGCACAGCGAAAAAGGGCTACATGCTCCTGATATTAAGGAAACTCGTTGAATTTAACCTCAATCCTCAGCTAGAGTTCCGGCGGGTTACTGAGGGGACGCGGGGGTAACCTTGGGCCACGTGAAGGCAAACGTGGTGCCTGCACCAGGGGGGGAGTTTACGGTAATGGTGCCCCCTTCCCCCTCCAGGATTTTTTTCACCAGGGCGAGGCCAATGCCGGTGCTCTCCCGCTCATCCCGCGCTTGCAGCACTTGGAAAACCGCAAAGATTTTTTGATGGTAGCGGGGGTCAATGCCGGGGCCGTTGTCCGTCACCGCAAACTGATACCGCTCCCCTTGGTCGGCCCAGGTCACGGTGATGTGACCATCGGGGCGATCCACGTACTTGATGGCGTTGCTAATCAGATTGGCAAACACCTGTTGCAGCAAGAGCCTTTTGGTGGTGAAGGTGGGGAGATCGGTGGAG
>JAQCHG010000567.1 GCA_027619675.1 Cyanobacteriota bacterium | reverse complement strand
TGCTGATTGTGGATCCCAAGACCCGTGTGCCCTGCCCCGCCGACACCGTGGGGGAAATTTGGGTGGCGGATTCCCCCAGCTTGGCCCAGGGGTACTGGCGGCAACCGGAGCAAACCGAGGCCACCTTCCAGGCCCGCACCGCCGCTGGCGCTGGCCCCTATCTGCGCACCGGGGATCTGGGGTTTTTGCGCCAGGGGGAACTGTATGTCACCGGGCGCTTGAAGGAACTGATCATCGTTCGGGGCCGGAACTACTATCCCAAAGACATTGAGGAAACGGTGGAAACGGCCCACGACGCCCTGCGACCCGGAGCCGGGGCGGCCTTTACCATCACCGTGGCGGGCCAAGAACGGCTAGTGGTGGTGCAGGAGGTGGAGCGGCGATACCTGCGATCGCTGGATGCAGAGGCCGTGGTGGCCGCTGTGCGCCGCGCCGTCACGGAGGCTCACGATCTGCAACTGTATGGGCTGCAACTGCTCAAAACGGGCAGTGTGCCCAAAACCTCCAGCGGTAAAATTCAGCGCTACCTGTGTCGGGCGGGCTATCTAGACCATCAGCTAGAGGCGGTCCACACCTGGCAACTGGCGGCGGCAGGCACCGATGGGGTGGCGGACTGGTCCACCGCGATCGCCCCCCCGGCCTCGTCCCCCGCTCGGGTACCCGAACTCCCGGCTCTGCCAGCGGTGACCCATCCGGCCCAACTGGAACAGTGGTTGCTGACCTGGCTGGCCCAAACCCTGCAAGTGCCCGTATCCTCCCTGGAAGTCACCCGTCCCCTGGCGGAATATGGCCTCGATTCGGTGGCGGCGGTGGAGTTGACGGCGGGGTTGCAAACCCGACTCGACCTCAGCCTCTCCCCCACCTTGGCCTACGAATATCCCACGGTGGCGGCGATCGCCGCCTACCTCTGGCAGCAATTGGGCCACAGCCCCCAGGGCAGCGACCTAGTGGCGGTGGCTGAGCCTGAGGAAGAGGGGGAACTGACGGCCCTGGTGGATGAATTGGAACAGCTCTCGGAGGCTGAACTCGAAGCCCTGCTGGGGCAGCAAGGACGCTAAACGGTAAGGGTTGACCTGTGGATGATCTCGCACGGCGGATTGCGAAGCTGTCGCCCCAGCAGCGGGCACTGTTAGAACTTCAGTTGCAAAAGAAAAAGGGCTGGCCAGATCCCATCGCCATTGTGGGCATCGGCTGCCGATTTCCCGGTGCCCCGATCGCGCGGCCTTTTGGGATCTGCTGCGGACGGGCACCGATGCCATTACCCCGATTCCCCCCGATCGCTGGGATCGCGATCGCCTCTACGACGCCGACGCCACCACACCGGGCAAAACCTACTGCCGGGAGGGGGGCTTTCTGGACGGGGTGGATCAGTTTGATCCGGCCTTCTTCGGCATTGCCCCCCGCGAAGCCCCCTTCATGGACCCCCAGCAGCGGCTGTTTTTGGAGGTGGTGTGGGCGGCCTTGGAGGATGCGGCCATCCCCCCCCAACAGCTCAGCGGTAGCGCCACCGGGGTGTTTGTGGGGCTGTCCACCAACGACTATGGCCAATGGTTGCTGGCGGGGCCAGAGGCGGTGGGCACCTACACCACCACCGGGTTAGCCTCCACCATGGCCGCCAACCGCCTGTCCTATCTATTAAATTTGCGGGGGCCGAGTCTAGCCATCGACACCGCCTGCTCCTCGTCTTTGGTGGCGGTACATTTGGCCTGCCAAAGTCTGCGCCAGGGGGAATCCACCCTGGCCATTGCTGGGGGGGTGAACCTGATCCTGCGGCCTGAACTCACCATTGGCTTTAGCAAGCTCACCGCCCTTTCCCCCGATGGCCGCTGCAAAGCCTTTGATGCCGATGCCAATGGCTTTGTGCGATCGGAGGGGGCCGGGGCGGTGATCCTCAAGCCCCTAGAGCAGGCCATTCGCGATGGCGACCCCATCTATGCCGTGATTCGCGGCAGTGCGGTGAATCAAGATGGCCGCTCCAATGGCCTCACCGCCCCCAACCGAGAAGCCCAGGAGCAGGTGATCCGGGCTGCCTTTGCCCAGGCCCATCTGGATCCGGCCCTGGTGGACTACATTGAGGCCCATGGCACGGGGACGCTGTTGGGGGATCCTATCGAAGCCAAGGCGCTGGGGAATGTGCTGGGCGATCGCGATCCCGCTGCACCCGTGGCTCTGGGATCGGTGAAAAGCAACATTGGCCATACGGAAGCAGCGGCGGGCATCGCCAGCCTGATCAAAACCGCCCTCTGTCTGCACCACCGCACCTGGGTACCCAGCCTCCATTTCCACCGCCCCAACCCCCACATTCCCTTCGATCGCCTACCCCTGCGGGTGCAGCAGCGCTGTGAACCCTGGCCCACCACGGGTGGCAAACCTCCCACCGCCGCCGTCAGCGCCTTTGCCTTTGGCGGCACCAATGCCCACGCCGTGCTCCAAGCGGCCCCGACCCTGGGGGGAGACCGATCCCCCAGGCGACCCCAGCACCTGCTGGCCCTTAGCGCCAAGACCCCGGCAGCCCTCACCGCCCAAGCCCAGCGGGTGGCCGCCTGGTTAGCAACAACGACGGCGGATCTGGGGGACATCTGCCACAGCTTTAACCAAGGGCGCACCGCCTTTCCCCATCGCCTCGCGGTGGCAGGGGCAGATGGGGCAGCGATCGCCGCTGCCCTGCGCA
>JAQCHG010000566.1 GCA_027619675.1 Cyanobacteriota bacterium | reverse complement strand
CCGAATTGAGCTTCCACCAGGGCCAGGGCCATGTCGATACCCGCCGCCACCCCAGCGGAGGTCACAATACCGTCGGCCACCACCCGTTGATCCCGCTCTACGGTAATGGTGGGATCCAGGTTGGCCAAAAAGTCCAGGGCTCCCCAGTGGGTGGTGGCCCGTTTGTGGGTTAACCAGCCCAGTTTGGCTAGCACCAGGGCTCCGGTGCAAACGGAGGCTAGTTGCTGGGTGCGGGGGCGCACCCGCTCAATCCAGGCCAGGGTTTCGGCATCTTCCAATAGTGGTCGGGTGCCAAAACCGCCGGGGATAATCAGCCAATCCAGTGGTGGCACCGTGGCAAAGTCGTAGTCCGGCAACACCCGCAGCCCCCCCACAGCGGCGATCGCCCCCTGGGTTTTGGCCACGGTGAAAACGTGGAAGGGGGCGCTGTCGTCGTTACGGCGAGATTCCACCCCCGGCACCAGGCGGGTGCGGGAGAACACCTCGAAGGGACCGGCAAAATCCAGGACTTCCACATCGGGAAAAATCAAGATGCCGACCGTCAGTTTGGGGGTGGTCATGGGTTAATTCCCCTGCTCAGGGGCGCTGGTGGCCTGCTGGGCGATGTAGGCGTGGATGGCATCGGCGGTCACCTGGGACATGGGCCGCCCCTGGCGATCGCTGATGTCCCGCAGCAGTTCATAGACCTCTTCATGAATGCCGATGCGGTGGCGGCGATCCTTCTTGGGGGCCTTGTATTGGGCGGGATCATACTGGTCGGCAAACTGGCGCAGGTCATCAAAGCCGACGCGATCGCAGAAATCCCCAAAGCTTTCCCGGCTGCGGCGCTGGTCGCGGAATTGGACAAACAACGGCTCCAGGGTGGCCTCTAGGGTGTCGATTTTCATCCGTTCTAGGAAGGTGCGGGCCAGTCGGGTTTGGTTGGGGCAGCCCCCCAGCCAAATTTGATAGGACTCGGGGGCACTGCCCACAAAGCCCAGTTCCGCCATGTAGGGACGGGCGCAGCCGTTGGGGCAGCCCGTCATCCGCACCACAAAATACTCGTCCTTGAGCCCGAGGCGATCCAGCAGCGATCGCACCCGCCCCAGGATGTCGGGAATCACCCGCTCTGACTCGGTAATCGCCAAGCCACACATGGGCAGGGCGGGGCAGGCCATGGCGTAGCGGGTGAGGGTGTCGATGTCATCGGGCTCCGCCACCCCGCAGCGATCGAGGATGGCCTGGACCTCGTCCTTATGCTCCGGCTTAATTTCGTACAGGACGGCGCTTTGGCTGCCGGTTACCCGCATGGGCACCTGGAACCGCTGCACAATTTCCCGCAGGGCGGTGCGCAGTTTCAAGCTGCCGTTGTCGTAGATGCGGCCATTGTCGATGTTGATGCCCACAAACCAGTTGCCGTCCCCCTGCTCATGCCAGCCCAGGTAGTCCCGATATTCCCAAGCGGGCAAGGGGCGGTAGGGCTGGAGGGGTTTGCCCAAGTATTCCTCCACCTTGGCCCGGAAGGTATCGACCCCCCAGTCGTGGATCAGGTATTTCATGCGGGCGTGGCGGCGGCTGACGCGATCGCCATAATCCCGCTGGGTGGCCACGATCGCCTTCATGGCTTCGTAGACATCGGCCTTGTCCACATAGCCGATTTCATCCGCCACCCGCGCAAAGGTTTCTTCCTTATTGTGGGTACGGCCCATGCCGCCCCCGGCCAAGATGTTGAACCCTTGCAGTTCCCCTTGGTCGTCGGTGATCACCACCAGGGTGACATCTTGGGTGTAGGCATCAATGGAGTTATCCCCCGGCACCGTCACCGCCACTTTGAATTTGCGGGGCATGTAGTGGGTGCCGTAGATGGGCTCCACGCTATCGGTAAAGACCGTCCCCCGCACGGCATTTTCCCGCGCAGCCACCACATCGGGGTGCTCCTCAACGGTGACGGCCTTTTCCCCATCCAGCCAAATCTCGTAATAGGCTTCCGTTTGGGGCCGCAGCAGATCGGCAATGCGATCGGCATAGTCCCGCGCAATCACATATTCCGGCTTGTGCTTAAAGGGGGCCGGGGGGGCCATGACGTTGCGGTTGAGGTCACCGCAGGCCCCTAGGGTGGACCCCAAGCTCTTCACAATGGCGGCGATGGTGGCCTTGAGATCTTGTTTGAGAATGCCGTTGAGTTGAATGCCCTGGCGGGTGGTGGCCCGCAGGTTGCCATAACCGTAGCGATCGCTCAACTCATCTAGGGTCAAATACAGCTCTGGGGGAATGAAGCCGCCTGGATTGCGGGTCCGCAACATCATGCGGTAATCCTTATCCTGGCCCTTGATTCGGTTATCTCGGTTGTCCTGCTGGTAGGAACCGTGGAACTTAAGGATTTGCACCGCTTCATCGGTGAAGTGGTTGGTGACTTGACCCAGTTCTGTGGCCAACGGCTCCCGCAGAAAGTTACTGCGTTCCTTAATGCCTTCGAGCTTAGAGACTTTCTTTTCGGTGGTCGCTGTGGCGTTTTGAGTCGGGCGAATCGGGGTCTGAACCATGACAAACCTGAGGATGCGTAGAAATTGTCGGCACTCTAAAACAGCCGCAACCGTACTTTGAAACGGCCTGCGGGCGTTCCTGGGGATGATTGTACGGTAAGTCGGTCGGGATTGCGGTGAATCCCCTTAATCTTAACACTGGATCCGCCCT
>JAQCHG010000565.1 GCA_027619675.1 Cyanobacteriota bacterium | reverse complement strand
AGAAGGGCAGCACCAGCCGATAGTCATTGCCCACCAGGAGCCGCACCCCATGGGGCACAATCAACCCCACAAACCCCACCAACCCGGCAATGCTGACCGCCCCCGCCGCCAGCAGGGTGGCCACCGCGCCGATCAATACCCGCGATCGCGCCACTGAGGTGCCCAGCCCCACCGCCAGATCATCCCCCAGGTTCAGGAGGTTCACCGGGCGGGCCAGCAAACAGCCCAGCACCAGGGCGATCGCCACCCCTGGCCCCACCAGCCGCACCTCCGTCCACCCGCGACCGTTGAGGCTGCCCACCAGCCAGTTCAAAGCCGCCTGAATCTGACCATCGGGCGACAGCAACAGCAGCAGCGATTGAATCGACCCAAAAAAGGCGCTAAAGGCCACCCCGGCTAGGATTAACCGCTCCACCGACAGGGTCGTCCCCGTGCGGGCCAGCAGGTACACCAGGGCGGTGGTGATCACCGCCCCCAGCCAGGCCCCCAGGGGCACCCAGATCTGCACCAGTCCCACCCCCACCGTCAGCACCACCAGCAGCCCTGCCCCGGCGGAAATGCCCAGCAAAAACGGACTGGCTAGGCTGTTGCGCAGCATCCCCTGCAACAGCGCCCCCGCCATGCCCAGGGCCGACCCCACCAACAGGGCCGCTAACAGACGCGGCAGGCGCAAGTCCCACAGGATGGTCTGATAGATGGGATCCCCCTGCCCCAGAGCAGCGGCCCAAAGCTGGCCCGCCGTCAGGGCCACAGACCCATGGGTGAGGGACAGGAGACTGACCAAGGCCAAGCCCCCCAGCAGCAACCCCGCTGCCCACCAGGGGCGCGATCGCGATCGATGCACAGCAAATTTAGTGGTGGATTGGTTTGATGTCGTTACCATGACCAGCAAGGGTTGGATTAGGGCTGACGCAAAACGCTCCCGAATGCTCGGTATGCCTTGGGGCAAGGGGCTTAAGCCCCTTGTTCATCGGTGTAACTGCGGTGTGATTGCGGTGTGGCTGCGTAAGTCCTGTGGATATCAAAGATAAGAACTGAAGAAAAGAATCAAGGAAGCGATCAGCCCCTACTCAGGCTGCGCCGACTCCGTTGCTAGGGCTAGCCCCACCCCTTCTACGGGCCGCAGGGTATCCATCACTGCGATCACGGCCCCGTGGGACACCGCCTCATCCGCCTGGATGGTGACGATCGCCCCTTCCCCCGTGGGCACTGCCGTTTCCACCGCCGCCGCCAGATCATGGATGGATAAGGGCTGACCATTGAGGGCGATCGCGCCGGAGGGTTGAATCGTCACCGTCAAGTCCACCGAGGTTTGGGGGGCAGCGTTGCGGGCATCGGGCAGGTTGACTCCAAACCCCTCTACCCGCGTTAAAAACAGCGTCGAGACGATGAAAAAGGCCAGGATGGCGAAGATCACATCAATCATCGGCAGCAGATTCACCTCTAGGGACTCATCCCCATCGTTATCCCATACGCGCATAGCTCACCTCCGCAGGGGATGGAAATGCCGCCTCGCCACCTTGGGTGGCCCGATAGTGCCATTCATAAAGAATCTCAAGTTGGCTGCCGTACTCTTGCAACAGCGCCACCTGACGCTTATACAGCCCGCGAAACAGGTTGGCGGCCAGCAGTGTAAAAATGGCCACCACCATGCCCGCCGCTGTGGACACCAGGGCTTCACTGATGCCCCCGGTAACCGCTGTGGCATTCATCCCCGCTGCCCCAAGTTGAATGGAGGCAAAGGATCGAATCAGACCCAAAATCGTCCCCAGTAGCCCCAGCAACGGAGCCACCGCGATGATGGTTTGAAAGACGGTGCCAAACCGCTTGAGGAGGGGTAACTCCGCCTGGGTGGCCCCCTCCAGCGCTAGGCGAAACTGGCTGGGGGAAGCCCCGTCCAATTCCAGCGCCTCTAGGAAAATGCGGGCGATGGGTAGGTGGAGATGTTGCCGCAGTTCTGCAAAAACAGCGGGCGGGTCGCAGCGATAGCGCTGCAACAAGCCCTTCACCACCGATCGCTGTTGACGGTTAATGCGCAGCCAAAAAATGCTGCGCTCCACCGTTAGGGCGATCGCGGCCACCGAAAACAGGAGCAGGGGCACCATCACCACGCCCCCTGCTCTGAACAGTTGCACCAGAGCCATGATTTGTAGCCCCCACCAGGGGGAGGAAAGAACCAGACCGCAGCTTCCAAGGCCACAAGTCTGCCTGGAAGTGCCCATGGAATGACCCTATGACTATTGACACTTACTGTCAAGTAGGTTTGATCAAGATAATTTTTGGCCTGATCAATTCTCAAGATTGATTCCGGCTATTGGCAGAAAAATGTTTGACTTTTAGGGGTCATGGGCTTACGGTCCTAAATATCCCGTCGTCATCTTGTTGCGAATTAAGAGCATTTAACTGGACTGGTGACACCATGGCCCTTTCCCAAAACTGTCGGCAACAGCGCGATCGCGAACAGGCCCTCACCCAACGGTGGCTTCGCTGGGGGGTGCTGGGGGCCGTGGGCTTGCATGGCGGCTTGTTGCCGTTAGTGGGGGCGGCCACCGATACGATCCTGTCCCAGGCTGAAAACACCCCGATCCAAATCTTGGTGACCGCCCCTGACGGGGACGCCACCCTGGCAGAATCCCCCACCCCCCCTCTAGCCGCCGCCTCGTCAACGGCAGG
>JAQCHG010000564.1 GCA_027619675.1 Cyanobacteriota bacterium | reverse complement strand
GTCAGGAACTCCAGGCGGGAAATCGGTCTATCTTTAGTCGCTCCCTGCGATCGGCCTTGGCCAGTTTGGGGGGAGACGGCGGCCAGGGGATTTTGTTTATCCATCGCCGGGGCCACAGCAGTTTTGTTTCCTGCCGTGCCTGTGGCCACGTCATGATGTGCCCCCACTGCGATGTCTCCCTGTCCCATCACCTGCCCTATGCCCACAGCAATCCGGTGCTGCGGTGCCACTATTGCGGCTACAGCCAGGGGCAGCCGTCCCACTGTCCCGCCTGTCAATCTCCCTACCTCAAGCACTTTGGCAGTGGCACCCAGCGGGTGGAGCAGACCCTCCAGGAGGAATTTCCCCACCTGCGGCCCCTGCGGTTCGACAGCGACACCACCCGCACCAAGGGGTCGCACCGAGCCTTGTTGACCCGCTTTGCGGCGGGGGAGGGGGATGTGCTGGTGGGCACCCAAATGCTGACCAAGGGCACTGATCTACCCCAGGTGACGGTGGTGGGCATTGTGGCCGCCGATGGGCTACTGTACATGGCGGACTACCGGGCCAGTGAGCGGGCCTTTCAGGTGTTGACCCAGGTGGCGGGCCGGGCGGGCCGGGGGGATCAGCCAGGACGGGTGATTTTGCAGACCTACACGCCAGAACATCCGGTGATTGAGGCGGTGCAGCGGCAATCGGTGACCGCTTTCATCCAAGCGGAGTTAGAACAGCGCCAAGCCCTCACCTATCCCCCCTGGGGTCGGTTGGTGCTGTTGCGCATCACCAGCCCCGATGCGGGCTTGGTGGAGCGCACGGCCCATGGGCTGGCCGCTACCCTGGCTCCGCAGGTGGGGGGCGCTTGGCAAATTCTTGGCCCTGCCCCCGCCCCCATTGCTCGGGTGGCGCGGCGCTATCGCTGGCACCTGATGCTGAAGGGGGCGATCGCCGCGCCCCTGCCCGATCTCACCGGACTCGCCGCCCAATGTCCCCAATCCGTCAGCCTGACGGTGGATATCGATCCCCTACATCTTGGCTAATGGCAGATCTCTTCGCCCCCATGCGGAACCCAGAAACCGGCCCTTGTAGCTAGGGTCAACACCGTTTGATCCCGTCGGTGCCCCACCCCGCCGCGATCCATCAGTGCATCCTCCATAATGGTTAAACGTCATGTCCCATTCTTCTTCCCTGCCCGTGTCTTCTTCTAACCGCACCGAACTGGACCTGCTGCACGCCCTGCTCAACGAGGACGGCACCTACCCCTGGCAACCCCATGCCCCTGAGAACGAAGCCTATTTCTCGACCCTAGACAGCACCTGGGACGAGGAAGACATGCCCCAGGAAGCCCTCCAGGGTCACTGGCAAGCCCTGGCTAACCAAGCGGCCCAACTGTGGGGGGCCGCTGAGGCCACGCCGCTGTTGGCTCGCCTCAGCCAGCGGTTTGGCAGTCGGGTACCCCAGGGGATTTTGAGCCAGTTGGCCCAGCAGGTGCAGACGGCGGCCCAGCGGGGGGGCTCCCTGTTGGATCAACTGGTGTTGGCGGTGGATGATGTGTTGGATCAGTGGGACAGTGACGATCTGCGGGTGATGGCCCGTCCTTTGGCGATGGCCATGCGGGATGGCCATGGGGATATTTTGGAGGCCACCCTGCGGTCTACGGGCGATCGCGATTGGTCTCAACTGTCCGATGTAGAAAAGGCGCGATTGGGGCTGGCGATCGCCCGCTACGGCTTTGACCAACTGGATGCCTAGGGCAAATTTCCTTGCCACACAGAGGGGGCGACGAGGTCCGCCACCGCCGCATCCGCCACATGGCCATCAGCAGGGGTTACCGTCACGGTCCCCTGCTGAATTTGTATGTGGCGGATGCGGGTTTCAAAATAGGCGCGGCGATGGCCCAAGTGGTGGGCCAAGATTAACCCTTCCCGGTAGGCGGCAATGGCGGCGGTGACATCCCCCTGGGCTTCGTAGAACTGCCCCAACTGGTCAAACACCATCATGATGCCGTAGCCGCTGTAGGACAGTCGCTCCACCGCCAGTTGCTGATCGTAGAGGTACAGCACATCCGCTGGACGGTCCAGACCTTGGTAAATACTGGCCAGATCCGCCACCACATCCCGCGCGTAGAGGCTTTGATCTAGCTCCAGGGCCAGACTGTAGGCCGCTTTGTAAAACGGTAGGGCCAGGTCAGGGCGACCCAAATCGCGATAATTGCGGGCGATCGCCAACTGAATCGGCGGAATCTGCTCCGGTTCCCCCAGGTCCTGATATTGCCGCACCAAACGCCGCTGGTAGTTGATCGCCGTTTCCCGATCCTCAGCATTCTCGTAGTTGGTGATGGCATTGCGGATGTAGCGAATCCGTACCCCCACGGCGGCATTGTGGCTATCGGCAAGCACCAGCAATTGGCGATAGGTTTCCGCCGCCGCCGCAAACCGAAACCACGCTGCTTGCAGTTGCCCCACCCGCTCTAGCCACTGCATCTGGCGACGAATGTTGCCCCCCTGGGCGGCGGTCACCGCCAGATTTTGATAGAGGGCAATGGCGTCATCCACCGCCCGCAGCACCTCGTAGCCATTGGCCAGAGCCGTGACAACATCCACCGAGGGATCCGGCTGATCCAGCACATCGGCGCGGATCTCATCCAGGCGCAGGGTCAACAATTGGGCATCCGGCGTCCGGGAGTTTTCCCACACCCG
>JAQCHG010000563.1 GCA_027619675.1 Cyanobacteriota bacterium | reverse complement strand
CATGGCACTCACCGGAGATGGGAAATGCTTCTAGCTTATGTCTTAATGCAATTGGCGACTGCTATAGAAACAAGCGAAGCCGCTGCGGCCCCTACTGAAACAACGGAAGCATCTGGAGGCTTACCCAAGTTGCTGTTAGCGGTGCTGGGGGGCGGCGTTGGGTTAGCCATAGGGGCCGTCGTTCTGACGCGCAAAAAGTAAAGCGGCCTCTCCCCAGACCTTTAAGCCATGTCTAGGTTGCCAACGGGAGTTTGGGCATGAACGGAAAAACCTCACCTAGCCTCACCTTCGTAAGGCTGCCGCTTATACAGATCTCTGCAAGTAGTGATAATGGGCGATCCCCCGCTGTCGCCGCCCCCTTATAAAGGGGGCTATCTCAACACCTGAATTGGGCTGCCCCCTTTTTTAAGGGGGGTTGGGGGGATCTAAACCCTGACAACTACTTACAAAGAACTTATGTATAACCGGCAGCTTGAGAAGGGGGGCAGGGGGGATCTTTCGATATGAGGGATTATCGTCAGGCATCAGACTTACTTTTCGAAGGTCGATAGCGCCGAACAGGCCCCACATTTGGCGCACCCGGCATTGATCGACTCCGAGGTCATGCCCGCTGCTTTGAGCATCGCCCCCACTTTTTGATAAAGGCTAAACATAAAGTCGGTGTCGGGGGCGGGATGGTTCGCCAAGGGGGTTTCGGTGATGGGCACGAAGGGCACCACGAAGGGATAAACGCCGAGGTTGATCAGGCGATCGCTGGCCTCCACCAAGGTTTCCAAACTGTCCCCCAGCCCTGCCAGCAAGTAGGTACTGACCTGGCCCCAGCCAAACACCGGCACGGCGGCGGCAAAGGCTTCAAAGTAATAGTCCACCGGCACTTCCGCTTTCCCTGGCATGATCCGCGCCCGCACCTGCGGGTCCACGGCTTCCAGGTGCATCCCCAAGCTGTCGATGCCTGCCGCTTTCATGCGCTCAAACCAGGCAAAGTCATCGGGGGGCTCGCACTGGGCCTGGATGGGAATATTCACCCGCGCCTTAATTACCTGGGCACATTCCGTGAGGTAGGCCGCGCCGCGATCGGCAGTGTTGGGGGTACCGGTGGTCATCACCATATGTTTGACCCCGTCTAGCTCCACCGCAGCGGCAGCGACTTCCGCCAATTGGGCTGGGGTTTTGCGGGCAATGGTGCGGCCCGCATCGAGGGATTTTTCGATGGCGCAAAATTGGCAAACGGTGTCGGGGTTGCGATAGCGGCGACAGGTTTGCAACACCGTCGTGGCCAGCACATCGTGACTGTGGAGGAGGGCGATGTGGCGATAGGGAATGCCGTCGGCGGTGGTGAGGTCGTAGAACCGGGGCTGCTCGGGGAAGGTGATCGGGGCCAAGGGCTGCAGATCGCGCACCAGGGTCGAGCCCTGATTGGTTTCGGATTCTGAGGTTTCCAGCACGAAGGGAGATTGGCTGGCGGTGCCCGTATAGATGGGGACCATGACTGTGGTGTCGCCCACCGTCACCGCCTTATGGTCAGAGGGACCCGCCCCGCCCTTACGGCCTGAGGCCCCCACGCTCGGGTCAACCAGTCGCAACCCTTGGGACTGCAGTTCTGTAATTAGCCGTTGCTTGTTCATGGGCGCTTAGGAGTAGTGACAGGGTGAAGGAGCTTTGGGAGGGGAGGGGCAGGGGAGAGATCGGGGCAAGGGGAGCGAGGGAAAGGAGATAGAACAAATATCAAAATTGGGTGTAGTTGCTTTAGGCCCCCTAGCCCCCTAGCTCCCGACGCTAACTATCCGCCTGAACGGGCTCGGCGCTGGGGAATGGGGGCAGGGTTTCGAACAGGGGGGCGCTGGCGCTGGTGGAGGGATTCATGGGTGTGGCAACGGACCAGGATTGCTCATTGACCTGGAGCTTGAGCAAATCGGGGCGGGAGTAGTGGCCGACGGCGTCCATCATCCGTTTACGTTTGGTAATCAGGGCAAAATCTAAATCGGCGATCGCCATCCCCTCACCCTCGGTAATCGGGTCGCAAAGGGGCACCCCTTCGGGGCTAATGATGGCGGTGTAGCAGCCCCCCTGCAGCACCTTTTGGAGCTTTTCATCTGGGGTGATTTGCTGCTTTTGCTCCGGGGTGAGCCAGCCGGTGGCGTTGACCACAAAGCAGCCGGACTCTAGGGCATGGTGGCGCATGGTTACCTCGATTTGGTCCCCAAAGATTTGCCCCACCATGGAGCCCGGAAACTGACCGCAGTGGATCTGCTCGTGTTGGGCCATCAGGGCGTAGCGGGCCAGGGGGTTGTAATGCTCCCAACAGGCCAAGGCCCCGACCCGGCCCACCGTGGTCTCTAAAACGGTCAAACCGGAGCCATCCCCCTGGCCCCACACCATCCGCTCGTGGTAGGTGGGGGTGATTTTGCGGCGTTTGAGCAGCAGGGTGCCGTCCGCTTCAAAAATCAGTTGGGTGTTGTAAAGGGAACCGTAATCGCGCTCGTTAACGCCCACCACCACCACCATGGCATAGGAGCGAGCCGCCCGACTGAGGGCATCAATTACGGGGCCTGGAATCGTCACCGCCTCTTCGTAGAGCCGCATGTGGGACTTCCCCATCAACACCGGTGGCTCCACAAAGGAGAAGTAGGGGTAATAGGGGATGAAGGTTTCGGGAAAAACAATCAGCTGTACCCCCTCA
>JAQCHG010000562.1 GCA_027619675.1 Cyanobacteriota bacterium | reverse complement strand
GTGCTGGAGTAATCCACCGGGGGGCGGGCCGGGGCACCGTAGTAATCATCCCGATAGGGATTTTGGCTCGCCCGACCGCCCCCATAGCGGGGGGCGTCATAGTCCCAAGCGTCGTCTTCCCAAGCGGGGCGGCGGTTCCAGCTATCTTCGTAGCGATCGCCGCGATCGCCACCCCCGCCAAAGGTACGGCGTAGGGTGCCGCCAATTTGCCCCAACAGATCCTCCTCCTCTTCGTCTTCGTAGAGGTAGGCTTCCCGGTTCAGTTCATACACCTCGTCCTGGAGTTCCCCTTGGGTCAGGTCGATGGTGCGCTCGTCCCCCTGGGCCAGGGCTTCCCGCAGTTCTTGGATCAGGCGCTCAATGCGGCGACGGCGATCGCGGGCAAACTGCATCCCAAAGTCCAGCACCACCTCCCGCAGCACCCGTTCTGCTTGGTAGGTCAACGCTTCGGCCCGGTTGCGCTTTTCCACCCGTTCCCGCTTCAGGCGATCGGTGTCGGCATATTCCTCCGCCTCCTGGATCATGCGCTGCACTTCCGCCTCACTCAGGGTGGAGGCCCCCTGGATGGTGAGGCTCTGCTCCCGTCCAGTGGTGCGGTCCATGGCCGACACCTGCAAAATGCCGTTGGCGTCAATGTCAAAGGACACCTGCACCTGGGGCACCCCCCGAGGGGCTGGGGGAATCCCCATTAATTTGAATCGGCCTAGGGATTTGTTGTCGGCCACCATTTCCCGCTCCCCTTGCAGGACGTGGACTTCCACCATGGTTTGGTTATTTTCTGAGGTGGAAAAGACATCCGATCGCCGCACTGGGATGGTGGTATTGCGGGGAATCACCCGCTTCATCACCCCACCAATGGTTTCCAACCCCAGGGACAGGGGGGTCACATCCAGCAGCAAAATATCCTGCATTTCTTGGTTGAGGATGGCCGCTTGGATCGCCGCCCCCACCGCCACCACCTCATCAGGGTTGACGTTTTGGTTGGGCTCCCGGCGAATCAGCGATCGCACCAAGTCCTGTACCATGGGCATCCGGCTGCCGCCCCCCACCAGCACCACCTCGTCAATCTGATCCGGGGCCAACCCAGCATCATTCAGGGCTTGCTTCAAAGGCCCCCGCAACCGACTGAGCAGATCGCCACAGAGTCCCTCAAACTGAGAGCGGCTCAGGGTGGTTTCTAAATGCTTCGGTCCTTCCGCCGTGGCGGTGATAAAGGGGAGATTAATGTCGGTGGTGGCTACCCCAGACAGCTCGATTTTGGCCTTTTCCGCCGCTTCCGTGAGCCGCTGGAGCGATTGGCGATCGCGGCGCAGATCCGTCCCCTCCCCCTCTAGGAACTGATCCGCCAGCCAGTCCACAATCTTGGTGTCAAAGTTACTGCCCCCCAGTTGGGTATCCCCAGCGGTGGCCTTCACCTCAAACACCCCGTCCCCCACCTCCAGCACCGATACGTCAAAGGTGCCGCCCCCCAAGTCAAAAACCAGCACCGTCTGGTTGTACTGCTGGTCGAGGCCATAGGCCAGGGCCGCCGCCGTGGGTTCGTTGAGAATGCGCTTGACCTCTAGTCCCGCAATACGTCCAGCATTGCGGGTGGCCTGCCGCTGGGCATCGTTAAAGTAGGCGGGCACTGTAATCACCGCCCCGGTGACGGGTTGCCCCAGATAGCGGCTGGCCTCATCCGCCAGTTTCCGCAGCACCATCGCCGACACTTCTTCCGCTGCAAATTCTCGTTCTAGGCGGGGGCACTTGATGCGCACGTCCCCGGCCTCATTACGGCGGATGGTGTAGGGCACTCGCTTGGAGTCTGGGCTCAACTCACCATACTTGCGTCCCAGAAAGCGTTTTACCCCATAGAACGTATTTTGGGGGTTGAGCACCGCCTGACGACGGGCCATCTGCCCCACCAACCGTTCGCCATCTTTGCTAAAGGCCACCACCGATGGGGTTGTGCGCATACCCTCAGCGTTAGCAATGACCACGGGCTTGCCGCCCTCCATAACTGCAACCACTGAGTTGGTTGTGCCTAAGTCGATGCCGACGACTTTTCCCATCCGTTTGGTGTCTCCTCGTCTACCTGCGTTAGTGGGGTTCGCCTCACGATGCCGTGGGCGTCACCACCCCAGAGTTGTTTCCAGCCTGCATGGGAACCGGGGGTTGTGCTGTGTGAGGGACAACAATCCCCAGGGTCGAGGCGATCGGCCTATTCCACGCAGCACCTTGGCCCAGGGTATCAGGCCCAGGGGTTCCATACCTGGGATTAAAACTAGGGCAGGGTATCTCCTATATATAGTAGTCGTTCTGTTTACGTTCTCTGGTGGCCACCCCCATCTCCCTGGGGAACGGGGCGGCGTCCTGGGCCAGGTCATCCATAACAGGGCCAGTCGAGCGGGGGCAGTCTGGTCGCTCGTGCGTCTGTACCGGAGCGAGGGGCTGCAATTGTTTCACAATCAGGACTTTGGTGGAAACACAATCAGGACGTTGGCGGACATTGGGTGGCCGCCCCTAGATCTCGGCAGCCATGCCCCCCTCTGCCTCCCTTGTGCCTCGACCCAAGGGAACGGTTTGCCCGTAACCCCCCTGGGCCAAAAATTCTTGCCGATGCCCGGAATGGTCTGCAATCTTGCTACTATAGATAGCTGATACGCGGATGTGGCGGAATTGGTAGACGCGCTAGATTTAGGT
>JAQCHG010000561.1 GCA_027619675.1 Cyanobacteriota bacterium | reverse complement strand
ACTTCCCCCATGCCCTCCCCCAAAATCGCCTACATCGTCAAACGCTACCCCCGCTACTCAGAGACCTTTATCGTCAACGAAATTCTCGCCCACGAAGCCGCAGGCTTAGACCTGCACATCTTCGCCCTACGGCCCCCAGTAGACACCCACTTTCAGGACAAAATTGCACGGGTGCGGGCTCCTGTCACCTACCTCAAAAAACCCGCCCAGGGCCGCATGAATCCGTCCGTTAACACCCTGACCCCCAATTCCGGCACCTACTTCTGGGCGGAATTGCAGGAAGCCGCCAAAGTGATGCCGAGTCTTTGGGCTAAGTTGGGGGATGCCGCCGGAGAACGGGCCAGCGTCGTCTATCAGGCCGCTTGGCTAGCCCAGGAGGTCCGGCAGCGGGGCATCACCCATCTGCACGCCCACTTTGGCAGCGTCGCCACCAGTGTGGCCCGGTTGGCCGCCCACTTTGCCGATGTGCCCTACAGCTTTACGGCCCACGCCAAGGATATTTTTCACCAGGATGTGGAGCCAGAAGACCTGCGGCGCAAACTACGGGATGCCGCCACGGTGGTCACCGTCAGCGACTATAACTTGGCCTATTTGCAGCAGCAGTTTGGTGAGGATGCCGCCCAGGTCCGCCGCATCTATAACGGCATAGATGTGGGGGAACTGCACTACCAGCCCCCCAGCCAGCGGGCACCGCGCATTCTATCCGTCTGTCGCCTGGTGGAAAAGAAAGGGCTGACCCACTTAATTGATGCCTGCGCCCTGCTGAGGCAGTGGGGCTGTGGGTTTACCTGCCAGATTGTGGGCACGGGGCCAATGGAGGGGGCGCTACGATCGCGCCTCACCGCCCTGCACCTCAACGATTGGGTGGATATTGTCGGCCCCCGGCCCCAGGGGGAGGTGTTTGAGCTGATGCAACAGGCGGCGGTGTTTGCCGCCCCCTATGTGATTGGCAGCGACGGCAACCGGGATGGCCTCCCTACCGCCCTGCTGGAAGCCATGGCCCTGGGCACCCCCTGCGTCGCCACCGATGTCACAGGCATTCCCGAAATCATTCGCCCAGGGGAAACGGGGCTGTTGGTGCCCCAGGGCGATGGGGAGGCGTTGGCGATCGCCCTGCGATCGCTGCTGACCCAGCCAGACCTGAGAACCGCGATCGCCCACTCAGCCCGCCATCTGATCGAAACCGAGTTCGACATTACCCGCAATGCAGCAGCCCTGCGGGGGTGCTTTGCCCCCGCAACCATCGCTGCCCCCCAACTCCAGGAGGTTTGAAACCATGCGTATTGCCTACGTCTGTGCCGATCCAGGCATCCCCGTCTTCGGCCAGAAGGGCTGCTCCATCCATGTACAGGAGGTGATTCGCGCCTTTCGCCACCAGGGTGCGATCGTGGAACTGTTCGCCGTGCGCTGGGGTGATGCCCCCCCGGCAGATCTGGCGGATGTGAAGGTACATCCCCTGCCCCCCATCCCCAAAGGAGACGCGGCGGTCAGGGAGCGGGTAGCCCTCGCCATTAATCCCGATGTGCAGATCGCCCTGGCCCTCAATGGCCCCTTTGACCTGATCTATGAGCGCTACTCCCTCTGGAGCCATAGCGCCATGGAATTTGCCCAGGCCCAGGGGATTCCCGGCATTCTAGAAGTCAACGCCCCCCTAATTGAAGAACAGGCCGAGCATCGCGAGATGGTGCATCGACCGCAGGCAGAACAGGTAGCCGATCGCGGGTTTCGCGCCGCCCAGGGCATCGTAGCCGTATCCGAGGAAATCAAGACCTATCTGAGCCGCTGGGGCGTTGCCGACAAGGTGCGGGTGATCCCCAATGGGGTCAACCCTCACCGCTTTGCCCCAGGGGTAGAAGCGACGAGTCCCCACAGTCGCGACACCTTTACCGTCGGTTTTGTCGGGTCCCTCAAGCCCTGGCATGGCCTCAGCCCCCTGGTCAACGCCTTCGCCCAACTGCACCAACGGGTGCCCCGATCGCGACTGTTGATTGTGGGGGATGGTCCCCAACGGGACGAGTTGACCCATGACCTACAACAGCAGGGCTTGCTGCCCTTTACCCACCTCACCGGAGCGGTATCACCGCAGCAAATTCCGGCCCTGCTGGCGACGATGGATGTGGCGGTTGCCCCCTACCCCGCCCACCTTGACTTCTATTTTTCTCCGCTAAAGGTGGTGGAATATCTGGCGGCGGGACTGCCCGTGGTAGCCAGCGATATCGGCCAGTTGGCCCATCTGATCACCCATGGGGAAACCGGATGGCTGTGTCCCCCCGGCGATGCGGGGGCTTTAGCAGCAGCGTTGGTGCAGCTCTGGCACGCCCCTGACCTACGCCAACGGCTGGGGGAAGCCGGACGGCGCGACATCCTGGTCCACCACACCTGGGACAAGGTGGCGGCGCAAATTTTGGCGATGGCGTTTGGCCGAGTGCCTGAACCTTGTCGCTAGGGAGACGGTCTGGAGGGTCTCTAACGTCTCCTGCCTGTGGACTGTTCTGGAAACTGACTCGTGTTGACTGACCCGTGTTTAACGAAGCCATCCTTTAAATGAAGCGAACAGCTCCGATTCAACCAGTAATCCCCGGCCTGGGGCGCGTTGTGCGCCAGTTCTGGCCCGATATCCGCCCCCAGTGGCCGCTGCTGCTGGTCTCCGGCCTTGCCCTGTTGGCCGAGGTCGGCCTGCGGG
>JAQCHG010000560.1 GCA_027619675.1 Cyanobacteriota bacterium | reverse complement strand
CTGGGGTGGCGGGGGGTGAAGCGGGAAGTTTGGGCGGGGTCGGCATAGACCTGAAGCAGCACAGCAGGGAACCTGGGCTCAATCTACCCAGGACCACTGGGGGAATCAAAATAACGGCACGGTGGTTACCATGTCGCCACAACACCGTTACCGCATTTTCCCATGGAGATAGGCTACCCCGCGTCTTGGCGGTAGGCGGAAGCCGTTAGGGTGATGCCCAGGCTCTCCAATAGCTGCTGTTGCTGTTGCCACATGCGGTGCAGGGCGGCTTCATCGGGATGATCCCAGCCCAGCAGGTGTAGAAATCCATGGGCGGTCAGCCACAGCACTTCTTCTTGCCAGGTGTGGTGGTGATCGCCACTCTGGCGGCGGGCGGTGTCTAGGGAAATAATAATGTCCCCTAAATAGAGGGGATCGCTGTGGAGCAGGGCGGATGGCAGCACCATGTCCGTCTCTAGGGCCGCAAAGGCCAGGACATCTGTGGCGGTGTCTTTGTCGCGATAGTCACGGTTAAGGGTTTGGATTTCCCCGTCGGTGACCAGTTGTAGCCCCACTTCGTAAGCGCCGATGGGCGATCGCGCTTCTCCCAACTGCTGGAGCCACTGACCACACCACTGGCCCCACTGCTCAGGGGGGGCGATCGCGGCTAAAGTGGCCACCTCAGTGCCCGCCAGCAGCACCTCAACCGTGGGCTCAGAGACGGCCCTCGGCCCTGCCATATCCGCAGCGCCCATGCTAGCGAGTCAGGTAAGACAGCCCCACCAGCAAGCCAATGAGGCCCACGGTGGTCAGACCAAAGTGGAACAGGGACTTCCCTCCCTTACGCACCATATTGCGCATGGCCAGCTTGACGTAGCTGGGGGGCGGTTCCGAGGGGGCGGTGGTGGCCGTCGCCTCAGGGGCATTGGGCTCAGGGGTGGATGCCGGGATAACCGGGGTTTCGGAAGGGACAGACTCGGGCATGGGATTCAGGCAATTCAGCAGCAATAACGGTGTGCGGTGATCCCAGGCTGAGGGCGACTAAGCCGGGATGTTTTGGGCTACCCCAGCACAGGGGATCAGCCCCAGGGGCAACCGTGGGGCACCGCCCTGTTACAGTTTGACGCAAACAGCGCCCAGGGGGCTGATCTCGGCTGGGGCTGCCTACGCAACCTCAGTTCGGGATTAATGTCGATGAGGAGGTGTCGTGACGCTCCACCCCAGCGAATCCCTAGGGGCGCAGGGGTCTGCGCCCTGACAAGGTATCGGGTAACCCGATATCTGAGTCCAATGTCGGCTGGGAATGCCACTGATGGCAGGGCGCAAACCCATAGCCCAAGGGGCATGGCTGCGCTAGTGCGCCCCTACAGGAACGGAAATGCCGCTTAACCCGAATTCAGGTTGAGCGGCGGTGAATTTGCCCACCGTTGCCCAGAGCGGGGGAGCGGGGGCCAGGGAACTCGGGGGGCGGAAATTGCCGCTAAACGGTTTCGGCACCCGCCATTTGGCTGTCCTGGCGCAAATAGGCTTGGATGAAAGGATCCAAGCGCCCGTCCATCACATCCTCAATGGCGGTGGTTTCTTCCCTGGTGCGCAGATCCTTCACCATTTGGTAGGGATGGAACACATAGTTGCGAATCTGGTTACCCCAGGCGGCTTCTACAATGTCGCCACGAATGTCGGCGATCGCTTGGGCGTGTTGCTCTTGGGCAATCACCAGCAGCTTGGCCTTGAGCAAGGCCATGGCCTTTTCGCGGTTTTGAAGCTGCGATCGCTCCTGGGTACAGCGCACGGAGAGGCCCGTGGGGAGGTGGGTAATGCGCACCGCCGTTTCCACCTTGTTCACGTTTTGGCCCCCAGCCCCCCCGGAGCGGGAGGTTTTGATCTCCAGATCCTTGTCGGGGATGTCCACCTCCACCGTCTGGTCGAGAATGGGCATCACCTCCACCCCGGCGAAACTGGTTTGGCGCTTGCCATTGGCGTTGAAAGGGGAAATGCGCACCAGGCGGTGGGTGCCCTTTTCGGCCTTCAGATAGCCAAAGGCGTAGCGGCCTTCGATTTCCAGGGTGGCGGATTTCAACCCCGCCTCTTCCCCCTCAGACATTTCCACCAGTTGCACCTTGTAGCCCTGGCGCTCACCCCAGCGGGTATACA
This sequence comes from Cyanobacteriota bacterium, assembly GCA_027619675.1. Classification (GTDB taxonomy): domain Bacteria; phylum Cyanobacteriota; class Cyanobacteriia; order Phormidesmidales; family Phormidesmidaceae; genus PCC-6406. Next base: position 551 of record JAQCHG010000560.1, on the reverse strand, counting down.
TGCGCAGCAGCATCTCCGCCCAGTCTTGGGCATCGGTGCCCCCTGCCCCGGCGTTGATGGTCAACACCGCCCCGTTTTTGTCATAGGGGCCAGCCAGCAATTGTTGCAGTTCCCACTGATCGAGGGCCTGGTTGAGGTCGGTCACGGTGGTTTCCGCCTCCTGTAGGAGGGCCTCGTCGGGATCCTCCACCAGCAGTTCCACAATGGCTTCTGCATCTTCGACCCGGCCCAGCCACGCTTGCAGTTGGCTGAGTTGGGCTTTTTGGTCGTTGAGGGATTGCATAATCTGCTGTGCCCGCGCCGGATCATCCCACAGTTCCGGCTGAGCTGCCTGCTGCTCTAGGTCTTGAATTTGAGCTTGAAGGGCAGGAACGTCAAAGATAGTCCTGGGCAGTGCCCAGGCGCTGGGACAAAGCGGTGAGTTCCCGCTTGAGGTCAGTAATTTCGAGCATAGGTGCAGTCAATCCCGACGGGATCCCCTAAAACATACCAATGGTTTTATTCTGCCATTCCCAGCGAGCCTTACGGGCCTTCCCACAACCCCAGACCCC
>JAQCHG010000559.1 GCA_027619675.1 Cyanobacteriota bacterium | reverse complement strand
GATCAATCTTATGAAGTCTTCGAGGACGCACAGGTAGGCCAGCAAAGTCAATGGAGATGAAGCAATCCTAGCGCTGTTCACACATTAGCGACCCCATCTGGCTAAAACAAGGGGAGCCGCGCCTAACCCTGACAATTATCAACCATCCCAGTATCCCCTCCGCCCAGGTTTCCCGTTGCTGTCTACCCCTTAGGGACACTGGGGACAGGCAGGTCAGCCTGTCCCACCATTTATATCCCACCATTTAGACAGAACAGCCGCTAGAAACCGCTCCGCAAAAGCAAGTTCTCGGCTTCCAGAAAAAACCCTACTACTGACCCTAAACAACGTTTCTAAGGGTCGTTTAAATGAGCTTTTAACAAGCGGGTAACGCGATTCGAACGCGCGACATTCACCTTGGCAAGGTGACGCTCTACCGCTGAGCTATACCCGCATCAGATGTCTTTCGACTTTTACTAGTCTTACAAAACCTGCCCCTTTTGTCAATTACTTGACCATTTTTTTCGGGGTCGCAGGAGCTGCCCTAACCTTGCTAATCCAGACGGATCCGCAAGGCTCAAGCGGGTCACCTGCCTAGGTCATGCCTTCGGCGGTTACCGGAAAGGAGGAGGCTGGTAGGGATGCAGGTGCTCCCCCGGTCAGGCCGTTACCAGCAGTTCCAGGAAGCTGTTGGATTTGCCCCATCAAGCTGGCCATCTCTAGGGCGCTCATGGCATAGCTCCAGCCAAGGTTGCTCTTGATCCCAGCCCGCTCTAAGGCTTGCTGCATGGAATCAGTGGTGAGTACCCCAAAAATGACGGGCACCCCCGTCTGGAAGCTGGCCGCTGCCACCCCTTTGGCCACCTCAGAAGCAACGTAATCAAAGTGAGGCGTTTGCCCCCGGATCACGGCCCCGAGGCAAATAACGGCGTGGTAGCGCCCAGTCAACGCCAGTTGGCGAGCCACCATGGCAATCTCAAAACTACCCGGCACCCAGGCATAGTCCACTTGATCCCCTTGGGGATCCACGTCAATGCCGTGGCGTTTAAGGCAATCTTGGCATCCCGCCAGCAGCTTGCCCGTAATCAAATCGTTAAAACGACCAATAACCAGGGCAATCCTCAGGGGACCGCCCTGGACAAAGGTTCCTTCAAAAACAGCCATAAGTTAAACCGGGCTTGTACGTCAGGTTAAACCACGAGGTAGTTTAAACCGCCCACCACAACCACCAGCACGCCCCAAACGATGGAACCAAGCAAAATCAACCGCTTGGATTGATCCCAATTTTGGGGGGATGCGTAGGCAACGGGAACGCCGACCACCATCACAAAGGACAGCAGCACCAGCGCAAACAGAGCTAACTGGAACAGAATTAACAACATGTATTCTTATTCTCCCAACACAGCGGCGACTGGCAGGGCAGCTAAAGTGCCGCATTAGCCGATTAATCTACCTAGTAAGCTATCAGAAATGCGATCGCTTACGGAACTTTTTTGGACCTCGTTCTGTGTCACACCACCGCCGACTTTGACACCCTCGGGGCTGCCGTGGGGGTCAGCGTCCTATATCCCGGCACCCGTATCGTACTGGCGGGGGGCTGTCATCCCACGGTGCAGCGGTTCTTGGCGTTCCATCGGGATGAGTACGCCCTGATGGAGCGGCGGGCGGTGCCGTTGGACCAAATCCAGAATTTAACCGTGGTGGATACCCACCGGCGATCGCGTCTCGGCCCCGTGGCGGATTGGTTGGACGCAGTCACGGCGCGCGGCGGCACCGTCACCCTCTACGACCACCACGGCGCTGGCGAGGGCGATCGCGGCGATATCCCCGCCCAAGTGCGCCATGTGGCGACAGTGGGGGCCGCCACGACCCTGGTGGCCGAGCAGCTTCAGGCCCAGGGAAAAACCCTCGCGGCCACCGTGGCCACGGTGATGGCCCTGGGCATCCATGTGGATACGGGCTCCCTCACCTTTGAAACCACCACCCCACGAGATGCGGCGGCCCTGGCTTGGTTGATGGCCCAGGGGGCAGCCCCCCGCACCATTGCGGAATTTGTGGAGCCTCAACTTTCCCCCACCCTGCGGCCTTGGCTGGAATGGGCGATCGCTCACCTGCACCGGGAGCGGCATCCCGGCCACACCCTGGCCTGGGTGCAGTTGCCTCTGGAGGGGTATATACCGGGGCTGTCAGGGCTCGCCGATCGCCTCATGACCCTGGGGGATGTGGACAGCTTGCTGTTGGCGGCTACCTATCCCACGGGGGCGGATGCCGTGTCTGAACCTGGTCCCGCCGAATCGGTTCCCGCCGAAGACCTCTCCGCTGACACTGGACCCGCCGGAACTGGCCGTGCCGAATCGGTTCTCGCTGAATCGATTCCCAACGAAACCACCTCCGCTGGCACTAGACCCGCTGAACCTGTCCACGGTGAAACCGTCCCTAACGAGACCGTTCCCAACGCCGCCCCAATCAGGGCAGGGGCACCGTACAAGCTGGTGCTGATTGGGCGGGTACGGGGCCGGGGAGCGGCCTTGGGGGAGCAGCCAGGGGTGGATTTCAATGCCGTCCTTACCCCCCATGGGGGGGGCGGTCATGCCACCGCAGCGGCGGCAATGGTGACCACGGCTGATCCCCACGGCATTGTGCAGGGAATTTTGGCGGATCTGCGGCGGCAGATTCCCCCGCCCCCCACGGCAATGGAGGGGATGTCT
>JAQCHG010000558.1 GCA_027619675.1 Cyanobacteriota bacterium | reverse complement strand
CCGTCAGCACCACCGGACCGGGGCTGAGTTGCCCAATGGCAATACCGTTGAGAAATTCGGTGCGGGTGAGCCACGCTAGGCGATCCACCACCTCAAACTCCAGCAGGGGAATGATCACCAGGCCGCCCCCAAAGATAAACGTCCCCACCTTCAGAAAAAAGCTCAGCAACGGCCAGAAAAACACCGCAATCCGTTCCGTGCCCCAAAAGCTGGCCAGGGTCAGGGGGGCCGCCGTCGTCTGGGCTACAGGCAACGCCACCCCCGCCGCCAAGGGCAACCACAGGCTAGACCCCGTGCGCGATTGCCGGGGGCGATACAGCCCCATCCCCAAGACCCCCGCCAGCAAGAACAGCAACAATGGGCTGAGGCTCCACAGACCAATGGCGAGGCCCACCGCGATCGCGATCGCCACCCCTGGCGCATCTTTAATCGACTTTTTGCCCAGCTTCCAGCAAAACCCCAGGATGATGGCAATCATCACTGGCGACACCCCAAAAAAGACCGCATCCAACTGGGGCAACGCCTGAAAGCGAAAATAGACCCAAGACAACGCCACCACAATGAGAAACGCCGGGGCAATGAAGGCCAACCCCGCCACCAAAGCCCCGATCTGCCCCGCGTAGAGATAGCCCAGGTAAATGCCCATCTGGGTAGAGGCTGGCCCCGGCAGCATTTCGCACATGGCCAAGCCATCACTAAACTGATCTTGGGTAAGCCACTGCCGCCGCACCACCGCCTCGTCATTCTGCATGGCGATGTGGGCTTGGGGGCCACCAAACCCCAGCACCCCCAAGCGGGCAAACAGTTTTACCAATTCCATCAAGCGTTGGGGTAGCGGCGCAGAGGTGAGGGTCATGGGCGGGTGTGAAAGGGCGTGGTCCCCCAGCCTAGGGACTGAAGGTAAACCTGAGGTTATGGACCCAGAACCCTGTGGCCCTAAGGGGGGATGACACATCCTTAAGGCACCGCCAGGAAAATCATAGATTCATATCAGAAAAAGAACACAATCGGATAGAACGTAGTCTATAGTGGCAGTATCAGATTTTTTTGGGAGTTGGACTCTTGTTCCACGCCACCCTGCACCAGCTCAAAGTATTTGAGGCCACCGCCCGCCACGGCAGCTTCACCCGGGCAGCGGAAGAGCTCTACCTCACCCAACCCACCGTTTCCATTCAGGTCAAGCAGTTGACCAAGGCGGTGGGTTTACCGTTATTTGAGCAAATTGGTAAGCGCCTGTATTTGACCCAGGCGGGCCAAAAGCTGTTGGAAACCTGCCAACGGGTCTTTGAAGGGCTAGAGCAGTTTGAAATGTCCGTCGCCGATCTCAAGGGGATGAAACAGGGGCAGCTACGCCTCGCTGTCATCACCACGGCTAAGTATTTTGTGCCCCGCATGTTGGGTCCCTTCTGCCAGCGTTATCCGGGGGTAGAAATTTCCCTCAAGGTGACCAACCACCAAAACATTCAAGAGCGGATGGCCAACAATGAGGATGATCTCTACATCATCAGCCAACCGCCAGAACAGCCGGACCTCACCATTCATCCGTTTTTGAGCAATCCCTTGGTGGTGATTGCCCCCAAGGATCATCCCCTGGCGGGTAAGCGCAACATCCCCATTCAATCCCTTGATGGTGAGTCGTTCATCATGCGGGAACCGGGCTCTGGGACGCGCCAGGCGGTGCAGGATTTGCTAGACGAGCACGATGTGCAAGTGCGGGTGCGCCTAGAACTGGGCAGCAATGAGGCGATCAAGCAGGCGATCGCAGGGGGCCTCGGCATTTCTGTGCTCTCGCTGCACACCATCATCTCAGAAGGCACCTCGGGCGAGTTTGCCATTTTGGATGTGGAGCATTTCCCCATTCCCCGCCAGTGGTATGTGGCCAGTTTGGCGGGCAAGCAGTTGTCCGTGGTGGCCGACACCTTCCTCAACTACCTGATGGAAGAGAGCTACACCCTGGCGGAAAAGCTGCTCCCCGGCATTCAGCCAGCGGTGCAAGACTTAGAAGACAAACAACCCGTCCTGTCCTCTAAATAATCAGCTCAGTCATCAGTGGGCAGTTTGGGGATATTAAGCCCTATGAATAGAGATTACGGCCCGCCCTGGATCCAGGGCGGGCTTAATTTTAGTGCTGGAGAATACAGGTAGGACCCGCACTAACGCCCCAAATCCTCGCCGCCGGGACCAGCGGCCCGCTGCCCTCAGGTTCCGCGTCAGTCCTAACCCATCAGTCCTAACCAACAGGACCGACGCAGTCACCCCCATGAACCAGGGGCTTCCCCCCCTTGGCCCAAGGAAACACTGAGGATTCGGGAAAGTTTTGCGTCAGGTCTACATCAGGTCTGTGTATGTTGCTCACGTTTGGAGGCCAGGGCCATGACCAGCCTGCTCTACGCCATCCGCTGTCCCAACTGTTTGCCAGGGCCAGGTAAGCCCAGCCCCATGCAGTGGGCACTGGTGCCCGACCCGATTCAAACCGTGTTGCGAGACGCCGGATGCCTGCTGCTAAAACATTGGAGCCGCCGCCATCACCACGCCCACGTGCGCTTTCAATACGCTCCGCTGGTATACCAGGGGGATTTGTTCTATCTGCAACGGTGGGCAACGGTGGAATGGAATGTGGCCCCCAGCCAGTTGATTTTTCCCCATCCCGGCTGGCCCTGCACAGAAACGACCCGCACCCACGGCAA
>JAQCHG010000557.1 GCA_027619675.1 Cyanobacteriota bacterium | reverse complement strand
ATGGAGCACGTTCTCAAGGTGGTAACGTCTTAACCTAAGTGGCGACGGCTATATACCCGACCCCAGAACCCAGGGATCTTCTCCGGTGAGGGACCAGGTCCTTGGCAAGGACCTGGCCCCTGGTGGTGTAGGGGTGAAAAATGGCCAAAAAATCGAGGCGCTACGCGCCGGGGCAAAGAGGAAGAGGGCAAGAGGGCAAAAGAGCAGAGGGCTACGAAACAGCCCACGAGGAGGCGCAGACAACCCGAAAACCGACGTCGCCGTACTGACCGTCGCGCGCGACCCCGTCGCGATTGGCCGAGCGGCAGATCCTCGGATTGTTGAGCCACGAACCGCCCCGCAGCAGCCGAGAGGTTTCCGATCGATCTGCTTCTACCCAAGCACTGTCGTTGCTGGGGGCTCCCTGGTAACTGCTGTGCCAGTCATCCTCACACCATTCCCACACATTGCCGTGCATATCATAGAGACCAAAACCATTGGGCGGAAAACTGCCCACCGCAGTAGTTTCCTCTCGGAATGTCCCCTTTGGCCCTTGGCCATAATTACCCGGATAGGTGACACCTTCGAGTTCCCAATCTTGCCCTCGATAATTCGCCAATTCGGTTGTAATCGTCGGCCCAAAATAAAATGGGCTCTCCGTCCCGGCCCGACAGGCATACTCCCATTCCGCCTCGCTGGGCAGGCGGTAGATGCGCCCGGTTTGCTCAGACAGTGCTTCACAAAAAGCCACCGCATCTTCCCAAGACACTTGCTCTACCGGACGGTCCGCCCCATTTTCAGTAAAGTTGCTGGGGTTCTGCCCCATCACCGCTTGATACTGGGCCTGGGTCACCACGTACTGCCCCATAAAAAACGGGGCAATCGTAACCTGGCGCTGCGGTCGTTCATCATCCCTACTGTCTGCTTCTGTTTCTGGTGCCCCCATGGTGAACTCCCCCCCAGGAATGGCCACCATCTCCAGGGTCACTCCATTCCCCAAGTCCTCGGCAAAATACTCCGCTTGTGTCGTTTGGCGCTCAGCAATGTCCCCGGTTTCGTTGACCGTCACCACCTCAAACTCGCTGGTTGACAGGGTAGCTGGCGTGGGTGCAGCCGTGGCGGTGGGTGCAGGTGTCGGTTCGGGAGACGGGGTGGGTTCCGGCGTTGGCGCTGGGCTGGGCGATGGGGCTGGCGACAACAGCCGTGAAAGCGGGCGCACTGAAACGGCTAAGGCTAAACCGCCCCCACCAAACCCCGCCCAGGTCAAAAACTGTTTGCGATTCACGCGCGGCGTGTAGGGCGACGGCTGTGGCGGTTTGGGCTCAGGTCGGGATGCAGGCGGTTGAGGATTTTTTGGGGTTGGCGGCTTAGGGGCGGGCAGCGGCACCCGCGCCTGAATGGGCGTGACATCCCCATCCCGCAGGTTTAGCAGTCGTTGCAAGTCTTTGAGTTCCTGCTGTGCCCGCGCTGGCAACCCTTGATAATGGTCCACCGCCTCTCGATAGGCGGCTTCATATTCCCGCAGGTTGTCCCGCCGCTCTCGATGGGGCCGCAGAATTTCGTTCGCGATCACCTGCATCCGTTCAGGGGCAATGCCCAATTCAGTGGCTAACTTCCGCAGATATCGCAGCCCCACGGGGGTGATTTCGGCCCGATCTATGTCGATGTAGCGCTCAGCCGCTTTACGGAGCCGCAACTCTGGGTTTCCAACCGCCGCCTTCGCCAACGGAATTTCCCGCCCCGCCAAAGCGTTGAAAATGGCAGGTTCCATGGTGGGGGCAGCAATTTTGACCTTGCCCTGCACATAGGCGTGCAGTTGCCCCACAGTGATGTGGGTTTGCCCGTCTGGTGCCGCTGCCCCCGTCTTCAACCCCTCCACCAGGTAACGGGTATAGACCGACAGCGGTTCCCCTTCCTGCTCCAATGCATAGTTCCGCGCTGTCGCCGCCGTCAGCACCACCCAGCCCTCGCCACCCAGGTTCGCCTGCAAGTCTACCTGGCCGTCATCCATGGTCAAAAAGCCTTTAGCAAAGGCCGCCCCCAGGCAGCAGTCGAGGATGACCACTTTTTGTTGAGCCGAGCACCGTTGCAGTTCTCCTTTGATGAAGGTGCCTTCAACCGCTGTGCCTCTGTTAATATCACCATTGCTGAGAAGACGACTTTGGCTGCTGGTGAGATAAACCTCCCCGGTCATGTCCTTGATGCCGTGCCCGGTAAAATAAAACAGGGCCAAGTCATCCTTGCGCAGGGAGCTAAACACCTCCCCCATGCGGGCGCGAAAGGTGCCCACGTCTGGGTCTTCCAGGGCTACCACCTCATCAAATCCACCGACATCGGGGGTTCGCAAAATAGCCGCCAGTTCCCGCACCCCATTGGCCGGACATTGCAGCGGCTTTAGCCCCTCGCCATAGCAACCCACCCCCACCAGCAGTGCGACTTTTTTGCCCTTACCCATGCCCGCCCCGCCCGTCCATTTTTCCCTTCCCTAGGATAAACGGCTTACCCTTCCCTGAATTCGCAACGTCTCAAGATCCCTGGGTTCTGCCGGGCCAATCCAGCGACCTGTAGGTTGGGTGAAACGAAGTGTAACCCAACACCAGAGCCGGTTTTGTTGGGTTTTGCTAACGCGCCACCCAACCTACAAATAGGGCTTGCTGAAAAAGTCATGCTGCCGAGGGAATCGTAAATTTGGTGGTTCTCGTTATCTTCCA